>JAQGLQ010000068.1 GCA_028292785.1 Noviherbaspirillum sp.
CCTGCGCGCCGGCGCGAACACGGCATTGACCTGCAGCCGCGACTGATCGCCCTGGCGCGCCAGCGATGCGCCGGCGCCGAAAGTATTCGTCAACAGTATTCCGTAATCGAGGGATAGCAGGGGGTCGAGATTCAGATACTCCTCGACCTTCGCGTTGCCTTTTTCATCGTTCCGCTCATAGCCTACCGCGGCGCTCTGTTCGTCGATCGAAAAGTATCCGGGTGCAGCCTCGTTTTCACCCGGCAGCACCGGCAGGCTGTTGATGAGCCGGTCCTGCGCCGCGTGGACGCCATGACAAAAGAGCAGCGCCGCGGCGAGACAGGTGTTGATGATTCTCGAAACTGAACGCATATCGCTTTGTTTTCAAGAGCGCGAAAACGCACTTTCGCGCATTTTCGTCGCTGCCTGTCGATTGAATTTTGACTAAGATCGCAAATACGGCGGAACGCCGACCGCACCACCGGTGATGCCGCACGGTAAGAGTTGGCGCGCTCGTATTGGTTCCTTGAAATGCGCCGATTGCAGGTAGTTGGAAGAGAATGTGCGGCGCCGGTCGCCGGGCCGCGCTCAGCGCGTCATCGCGCGCCGCATCATGAAACTGATCGCGTCGACCAGCGCCACCAGCAACAGCATGGCGAAAATCACCGTGGCCGCCTGATGCATTTGGAACAGCGACAGATGGTACTTCAGCATCTGCCCGAGGCCGCCGGCGCCGACCACGCCGAGCACGGCGGCGGCACGGATATTGTTCTCCCAACGGTACAGGGTGTACGACATCATCTGCGGCAGGATCTGCGGCAGGGTGGCGTAAAAGAATGCGGCGAGGGGCCGGGCGCCATTGATGCGCAGCGAGGTCTCGGGCAGCGGAGAGCTGTTTTCCAGCGCGTCGGCAAACAGCCGGCCCAGCACGCCGCTGGTATGAAAGGCGAGGGCCAGCGTCCCGGCGAACGGTCCGAGGCCGGCGGCGATCAGCAGGACGGATGCCCAGACCAGCTCGGGAATCGAGCGCGACACGTTCAGCACCAGCCGCGTTGCGGCGCGCGCGGTCCGGCCGAAGCGTCCGCCCGCCGGCAGTGCCAGCACCACGCCGGCCAATGCGGCAAGTCCGGTGCCGAGCGCAGACATCGATAGCGTTTCGAGCGCGGCGAAGACGGTTTTCCGCAGGAATGCGGACGATATATCGGGCGGGGCGAACCCGCGCAGGAATTCGATGCTGGTACGGGCGGCATCGGCCGTAAACAGCGCATCCCACTTCAGCGGCAGCGTCATGAAGCTGGCAACGATCAGCGCAAGCAGCCCGAGCAGCAGGGCGATGGTGCTCTGGCTTGGGGCAGGCGCAGCGTCCGCTCTCATGCCAGCCTCTCGCGCAACAGCCGGCTCACCCAGTCGGCGCATGCCACCAGCAGGACAAAGACCATCAGCATGGTCGATACCTCGCCGCCGGCCAGCATCTTCATCGATTCATCCATGCGCTGTCCGAGGCCGCCCGCCCCCACGAAACCCATGACGACCGATCCGCGGATCGCGCATTCCCAGCGATAGACGGTATATGACACGAGCTCCGAAGCGGACTCCGGCAAGGCGCCATAGAACAGCGCGCCCAAGCGGCTGCTGCCATTGCGGAGCAGGGTATCGGAGGCGTGGGCATCGGAGGATTCGAGGATTTCCGCATAGACCTTTCCAAGCATGCCGCAGTAAGTCAGCGCGATGGCGAGCACGCCGGCGGTCGGGCCGAGTCCCACGATGCGCACGAACAGCAGGGCCCACACCAGTTCCGGCACGCTGCGCAACAGGATAAGCAGCCAGCGCACCAGCTGGCGCACGCTGCGGCCGAGCGGGTTGACGCGGCTGGTGCCGATGCGGGACATCGACAGGCGTTCGGTGACCACCAGCGTCATCGGGATCGCGCCGAGCAGAGCCTGCGTAATGCCGGCGGTCGCCATGGCGACCGTCTGCCAGGTCGCCTCGGCGACCAGGTGCAGGAATTCCATCGAGTGCGCGGGGGGAAAGAAATCCGCCAAAAAACGACCCACTGCGCCAAGGCTTTGCGCATCAAGCAGAATCCACGGCTTGAATTCGCTCCACACCAGCATCGGCCACAGCAACACGAGGCAGATGATGGTCCAGGTGACGCGTCCGCGCCAGGCCGGATCGGGATGCGCCGCACGGCTCGACGAAATGGAGATGGAAGGAACCGATGCCATGAATTCAGAAACAGCGGGGCACGGTGGCGGCCGGCGATCCCGCGATCAGGTCAGGCTCCGGCTGCGCGGACCGCGGCGTTACGCTGTTCGCATTGCGATACAGGGCGGCGATCATGGCGTCGGTCACTTCTTCGCGCCGCAGATCGAACACGACCCGGCCATCGCGCAAGCCGACGATGCGCGGGAAATGCGCGCGCGCCAGTTCGACCTGATGCAGGCTGCACACCAGCGTTGCGCCGCGTTGCGCCGCTTCGTGCTGCAGGACGCCCAGTGTCTGCACCGCCAGTGTCGGATCGAGCGCCGAGAGAGGTTCATCCACCAGGAAGGCTTCGGCCTGCGATACCAGCAGCCGGGCCATGCCGCAGCGCTGGCGTTCGCCGCCCGACAGGCGGTCCACGCGGACATACAGTTTTTCACGCAGGTTGAATCGGGCCAGGGCATTGAACGCGGCCTGCGGGTCGATCGGGCGGATCAGCGACTTCAGCGCCTGCCACAATGTCCAGTGCGGCAGTCTGCCGGCGAGCACCGCTGTGACGACGCGCTGGCGCGGCGGCAGGGGCGGGGTTTGCGGCGCGAGGAAGGTGCGTGCGCGCATCGCGTGGCGGCGCGCGCTGCCCAGCGTCCAGGGATCGACGCCGAAGGCGCTGAAGCGGCCGCCGTCAGGCTTGTGTGCGCCGGCCAGCGTGTGAAGCAGCGTAGTCTTGCCGGCGCCGGAGGGGCCGATCAGGGCCACCTGTTCTCCGCGCGCTATCGCCAGCGTGATGCCGGAGAGGGCGCCCGGTGCATGCGCTGAAGCGGAAAAGTGGCGCACCGACACGCCGTGCAGATCGAAGCTCATTGCTTACTTCAGCAGGCCCGCGTTCTGCG
>JAQGLQ010000100.1 GCA_028292785.1 Noviherbaspirillum sp.
AAGCCGGCCGGGTCCGCGACAATCCGCTGCCGGACTAATTTCAGACGATCGGCTGGAGGCATGTATTCGCCGCCGGCGACCAGCAGAATTCCATTCGCATCGACATGAAAGTAATACGCCGGTCCGCCTCCCTGGCTTGGCTTTTTCAGGCCGCTTGCCGTGATGGCAGCAGAAATGGTCGTCTTGTAGGGACTTTTATCGCGAGAAAAACGCATGTCGCGATTGATGCGAAACAGGGCCTTTTTCGGATTGCAATCAGCCACGGATGGATCAAATTTGCTGATATCCCTGATGAGCTGTGTGACGAGTTCGAGAAATTCCGCACGCAGGATGTCGTAACGCGGCTTGTTCATGACGAACCATGCCCGATTGTTGTTCTCGGATAGTTCCGCCAGGAACTGGATCAGGTCGCGGGTATGCATTGTTGCAAATGAAAGAGGATGGCTGCGGCGTGGCCGCCCTTACCGCAGCAGTTCGGATGCTTCGCGACGCGGTTTTGGGCGCAGGCCTACCACCACCGCAAGCGTCTCCTGCTGATTGTTCCGCAATACCGTGATTTTCGTTTTATTGCCAGGAGTCAGCTGTGCAATGACGTTCAGCATCTCGGTTGTATCCTTGATCGGCTTGCCTTCCACTTCGACCAGAATGTCGCCGGGCCGCATGCCTGCCCTGTCGGCCGGGCCGCCTTTCAGTACGCCGGCGATGATCGCCCCCGATTTTTTCGAGAGTCCGAAACTCTCCGCAAGCTCGGGGGTGATGTCTTGCGGCTCAACGCCTATCCAGCCCCGCACCACGCGGCCGGTCGCGATGATGGACTCCATCACGGTTTTCACGGTGGTGACCGGAATCGCGAACCCGATGCCGAGCGAGCCTCCGCTGCGGGAATAAATCGCTGTATTGATGCCGATCAGATTGCCGTTGGCATCGATCAGGGCGCCGCCGGAATTGCCCGGGTTGATCGCCGCATCGGTCTGAATGAAGTTCTCGAAAGTGTTGATGCCGAGGTGGTTGCGTCCCAGCGCGGATACGATGCCCATGGTGACGGTTTGCCCGACGCCGAACGGGTTGCCGATGGCGAGCACGACATCGCCAACCATCGCTTGCTCCACCCGACCCAGTGTGATCGCGGGCAGATTCGGCAGGTCGATCTTGATGACGGCCAGGTCTGTTTCAGGATCCGTGCCCACTACCTTCGCGGCTGCCTTGCGTCCATCGGCAAGCGCCACTTCGATTTCGTCGGCGGTTTCGATGACATGGTTGTTGGTCAGGACATAGCCTTTGGAACTGACGATTACCCCGGAACCGAGACTGAACTGCTTTTCCTCCTGCTGCTCGCCGAAGAACTTCCTGAACAGGGGATCATCCATGAACGGATGCGTTGGCTGCCTCGTCGCTTTCGTCGTATAGATGTTGACTACTGCCGGCATTGCCCGCTGGGCGGCATCGCGGTACGAACCTTGTGCCGGCGTCGCGCCCGCAGGCGCTTCACGCATCGGGATGGAAGAAGCCGCAGGATGCGCGACGCGCGAATTGCCGATCATCTTGCCGGCCCATTCTGGCTTCAAGCTCGCTACAATGAACCAAATCGCCAAACCGACGGTGACGGTTTGCGCAAATAAAAACCAGAGACGTCGCATAGAAGGTGAAAAGTGAATCAGGGAACAGTAAACAGGGACACAATAGCCCAATATTTAGGCCAAGCGCTTGATATTACCCGGTTTCGCGATTATTGCCCTAACGGACTGCAAGTCGAAGGCAAGCCGATCGTCGAGACGATCGTGACCGGCGTAACCGCCAGCCTCGCGTTGATCGAAGCCGCGGTGGAAGCGCGGGCAGACGCCATCCTTGTGCATCACGGCTACTTCTGGCGGGGCGAGGATCCGCGCGTAATCGGTACAAGACAGAAGCGCCTTCGGATGCTGCTGAGCCATGACATCAATCTGTTTGCCTATCATTTGCCTCTCGATATGCATCCCGAACTCGGCAATAACGCGCAGTTGGCGCGACAATTGAGTCTTACCGGGATTGGCCGTTTCGGCGAGAACGATCTGGGCTGGCTCGGCAGGTGTTCCGACCCGGCCGTCACGACGGTCGGCGAGCTTGCCCGGTTGGTCGAAGCCCGTCTCGGCAGAAAACCGCTCGTGATCGGGGACCCGCTCCAGCCCGCGGGTACAATCGGCTGGTGTACCGGCGCGGCGCAAAACCTGTTCGATGCCGCGATCGCGGCAGGCGCCTCGATTTATCTCAGCGGGGAGATCTCCGAGCAGACAGTGCATCTTGCCCGGGAAGCCGGCGCGGCATATCTTGCCTGCGGTCACCATGCAACAGAGCGCTACGGCGTGCAGGCGGTCGGCGCACATCTAGCCGAGCAGTTCGGATTGACGCATCGTTTTATCGACATTCCTAATCCGGTGTAACCGGCGCGCCGCTGGAAAGCGCCCGAATTCCGATGTAATGGATGAATGGATTGATCGTATTTCTATCGAGAAGGTAATCATGCTGGATCAAACCTCGCGCGAGCCGATACGCGTCGTGATAGTGGAAGACGATGCGGTGACCCGAAAGCATCTGAGCCTGTTCATCGAATCCGAGCCGGCGCTGAAGCTGCTCGCCGTCTTCGACAGCGTGCAGCAGTCCATCGAATGGCTGGCGACGCAGGAAGTCGATGTCCTGCTGACCGATCTCGGACTGCCGGACGGTTCAGGCATTGACGTCATCCGAGCCTGCGTCAAACTGCAGCCGGGTTGCGACATCATGGTCGTCACGGTATCGAGCGACGCGCATAACGTGCTCGCGTGCGTCGAAGCCGGCGCCTCCGGCTACGTGCTGAAGGACGCGGGCAGAACCGATATGGCTCGCGCGATCATGGACCTGCGGGCCGGGGGCGCGCCGATGAGTCCGGCAATCGCCCGCATGGTGCTTGCCAGGGTACGCGACAATAAAAAAAATATGCTGTCGGCCAGCGCCGATACCCCGGCCGATACGGCGCTTACGAAACGCGAGGCGGCAATACTCGACTTGATTGCGCAGGGCGAAAGTTACGGCGATGTCGCCAAGGTGCTTTCGGTCTCGGTCGGCACGGTGCAGACACATATCAAAAACATCTATGGCAAACTCTCCGTGCATTCACGGGGCGAAGCGGTCTTCGAGGCGCATCGCCGCGGCCTCCTGCAAATGGGACTGCCGAAAAAAGGCAAGTGAGCGCGTTGCGGTGCTGCCAGAGCGTTGCTCAGCATCCTGATTATTTCTTCAGCGCGTCCCGTATCTCGCGAAGGAGCACGATATCCTCCGGCGGCGGCGCCGGCGGAGCCGCCGCTTCAGTGCCGGCCTCGCGCCGTCTGGCGTAATTTATTGCGCGTATCATCTGGAAAATGATGAAGGCGAGGATGAGGAAATTGAAAAGAATGGTGATGAAATTTCCGTACGCAAACACGGCCCCCGCTTTTTTCGCTTCCGCGAGTGCAAGGTGCGTGCCCTGATTATTCAAGGGCAGGTAGTAATTGGAAAAATCCAGTCCGCCGACCAGCCTGCCCACCAGCGGCATGATGATGTCCTGCACAAGCGAGTCGACGATTCTCGCAAAAGCCGCGCCGATAATGACACCGACGGCCAGATCGACCACGTTTCCCCTTATTGCAAACGACTTGAACTCCGAAAGCATCCCCATGATGACTCTTCTCCTCGGTTTGTTTAAAAACTAGGATATTGCCAAAATTCGCATTCGCGGGTATGCAGCGCCCGCAAGAAACGAAACGTCATCTCCGTTCGGAGGTACTTCGGCAGCACGGGCCCGCCCGAATATTGCCATGGGAAACATGTATTCCCTTTAAAACAAGTCAGGCGTCAGCTATAATCTAAGGTTGCTAGAAGTTTCGTTCAGAATTCGCATTTTCACTATTGGGGTTGGTATGAGTAACGAAAAGCAGGTCGATTCAGGTCGACGTGGCTTGCTCGTCGCTACGTGT
>JAQGLQ010000143.1 GCA_028292785.1 Noviherbaspirillum sp.
GACCAGACCCAGGCCGGGCAATGCCAGGCTGGTGCCGGTCGCGGCGATCGCTGCAAGTGCAGCTCCGATCGTGCCGCCTACCGCTCCGCCGATGCCGGCGCCTTCGGCAGCCTTGGTTCCGAGTTCCGTCGTCGCGGCACCCGTACCCGAAAAATGCTTCTTGCGTGCTTCATCCGACATGACGACGTTGATGTCATCCTTCGTATAGCCTCGATCTGACAGACCTTGATATGCACGTTCCGCGCTTTGCCGATCGTTGAAGAGACCAGTGAGCATGCCGGAGTTGCGTTGTGTCGTCTGTTCCATATGGATCTCCAATTCAATTCCGTTGAAACGCTTGCGAATACGGCTGGTACCTCGCCGATGGAGGCACGAGGCAAGATCGTCGCGGCTCCTGGCACATCGCCGGATAGCGGCGAAGGCGCCTGCACTCGTTCGGGGCGTTTCGTTCAGGTTAATAAAACAGCAAGGAACCATATGAATGGAATTTGGATACTTAGTTCCAAAGGCCTTCAATTCCTTTTTCAACAGAAGTTTTTCCCTTGCGGACTGACAGGCAATTCATTTATGCATGCTTTCGATCCGGCAAAAATACACATGAAGAACAACTGCAGCGTTGCGTAACGAAATTCAATTGCCGATGTCTACCCGCACAATGCCTAGAGGAGTAAAAGATGACAGCCATTGGATACCATTGTTCGCATGAGCAGTACCCTCCTTCCCTGCTTCTTCGTCACGCGAAACTGGCGGCGCAGGCAGGATTCGACTCGGCGATGTGCTCCGACCATTTTCATCCGTGGAGCGAGCGGCAGGCGCAGAGCGGTTATGCATGGTCATGGCTCGGAGCGGCGCTCGAAGCGAGCAGCCTGTCGCTGGGGACCGTGTGCGCTCCCGGCCAGCGCTATCATCCGGCGGTAGTCGCGCAGGCCGCGGCGACGCTCGCCGAAATGTATCCTGGCCGCTTCTGGCTTGCCGTCGGCAGCGGCGAAGCGCTGAACGAAAACATCACGGGCGCTCCGTGGATGGCCAAGCCGCAGCGCAATCAGCGCCTCAGGGAATGCGTCGACATCATGCGCGCCCTGTGGGCGGGCGAGACGGTGAGCCGGTGCGGCCTTGTGCAGACGAAGAATGCAAAACTCTATTCGCGATCCGAGAAGCCGCCGCCGATATTCGGCGCCTGCCTCACTCCCGAGTCGGCGGAATGGATGGGGCAATGGGCCGACGGCATGATCACCGTGTCGCAGGACCGGCAGCAGATGAAGCGCATCGCCGACGCATTCAGAGCGGGCGGCGGGAGGGGCAAGCCCATGTTCCTGCAGGTAGTGATCAGCCATGCGCCGACCCATGATGAAGCGCTGCGAGCGGCGTGCACCGAGTGGCGTCAGGCCGCGCTCGAGAAGTCGCAGCTCGCGGACCTCGATTCTCCGGCGGCATTCGATCGTGCGGTCGCGGGCTTGGGCGCGCGCGAGGTGGCGGACAGCATTCGCGTTTCATCGAGCCTGGAGCAGCAGATGGAATGGCTTGCGCAAGACGCGGAGCTGGGGTTCGATAAGCTGTTCGTGCATAACGTGCATCGGGATCAGGAAAGATTCATTTCGGTTTTTGCGGAGCGGGTGTTGCCAGCATTTGGGCGATAGCTTTGGCGGGCCGAGCGCGCATCCCATGAATTTGGTATTGTTCCGGCCACCCTGCCATGTCACCATGCGCCGCTTGAGAAATATGGCAGGCCGCGATTCAAGGTAAGCGTCGGCCAGGTAAGCGCGAGAGGAACCATTTCTCACGGCGAGCATATCGATGCCAAAGACGTCGGTCCGGGACAAGCGCCTCAATACTGTTGCCTGTATCCGCAAGGGGATGGATCGTCTACCCGCCACTGGTTCAGGCAGGACCGCTCATTTCTCGCCGCATTGATCCATCGGGATTCGCTGCACCCGCCGGAAATGCCGGTCGGCCAACTGCTGGAGTTGTTTGGCGAAGTGGAGGAATATTGGCTCTCCGGAAAAATCGGAAAGCACTTGAGATTGATTTCCAATTCATGGGCGAAGGATGCGATCTGACATGACATTGGACTCGAACGCGCAACCGCGCCGCTCGGCAAAGCGCTGGATTTCGTATCGGCGCCGGGGTCGCGTTCAAGCGAGACGGGCGTATAGGAAGTTCTTCGCATGATTCACCGTGTCGGACGACGCGGACATCTCTTGCGCGGCCGTAGCGGCTATCGAGGTCATGAAACCGATGTTGCCTTGTCAATTTTCATGACGGCATATGTCCCTCACGCATCAACGACACCTTCAGATACGGACTGATGGGCCGTTAATTACGGTACCAGGGAAAGCCCAACTAATTTATCGGTTCAGCTGGCAGGCTATCTGAGAAAATGAGATTCTGCGGAACGCCGTATAGGCCCAAGATGCTGTCGTCGTCGGTTTGCGAGACAAAAGGGCTCGAGGGGATAGTGATTACTTTTAACGGATAATGGACCCGATGGTGCAATGCTGAATTTCCAAAGCTTGAAATTTCGAATCGTCGCGCTCGGCGTCGCACTGATCATGATCGGCGTCCTGGTGCGGCACTTCATTGCGCTACCAATGATTCAGGGACACCTGCGCGAGCTGGCCTCGAGCCAGCAGTTGTCCATCGCGTCTTATGTCGCGCGCGACATCGACAATAGCATTGCGTCGCGTCTGACGCTGATCGAGCGGTTCGCCGCCGAATTGCCCGCGGAACTGGCGCGGCAACCGGACAAGCTGAATGCGTGGGTCAAGGAGCGGCAGCAAATCAATCCTATGTTCAATGGCGGGTTGCTCGCGGTGCGGCCGGACGGACGTGGCCTTCTGGCGGAATATCCGGCTGTAGCCGGCCGCAGCCGGCTCGACTATGCGCCATCGGATTGGCTGTCGGCCGCTATGCGGGACAAAAAGCCGGTAATGGGCAAACCGTCGCGCGGACGCGTGGACGGCGAGCCCATTATCGTTTTCGCGGCCCCGGTACGCGATGCCGCCGGCAGCATCGTGACGGTGCTGGCAGGCGTTGCGGTGATCAATAAACCGGGCTTTCTCGAGCGCATGCAAGAGACGCAGATCGGCGCAACCGGCGGATTGCTGCTGGTTTCGCCCGCGGATCGCCTGTTTGTCTCGTCGAGCGACCCGACCATGGTCCTCACGCCGACGCCGCCCAGCGGCACGAATCTGCTGCATGATCGTGCCATGGCGGGCTATCGCGGCATCGGCGTCACCGTCAACGCCAGAGGTGTGGAGGAGTTGTCCGCAATGGTGACGGTCCCCAGCGCCGGCTGGTTCGTGGTGGCCCGCATGCCGACCCGGGAGGCATTTCGCCTGATCGATGCGCTGCGCGCTTTGATCTTCAAATCCAATACAGCGATCCTGATTACCGTGCTCGCGATACTGCTGTTCGCATCGTCGCGCATCCTGCGCCCGCTCACCGATGCCGCACACGCGATACGCGATATGGCAGATGGCCGGCGCAAGCTCGCACCGCTGCCGGTCGTGCGCGATGACGAGGTCGGCAAGCTGCTGAGAGGATTCAACTTTCTGGTGGAGAGATTGCGCAAGGAAGAATCCGCGCGAGCGGTCACCGAGGCCCGGTTGAAGTTCTTGGCCCATCACGACTCGTTAACCGGACTACACAACCGTGCAATGCTGGAAGACCGCCTGGAGCAGGCGCTGGGCCGCGCGGAGCGCGACGGCTCGCACGTCGCATTGCTGTTTTGCGATCTGGACGGCTTCAAGGAGATCAACGATAAATACGGGCATGATGCCGGCGACGCAGTGCTGCGTCAGGTCGCCGGGCGATTGGCCACCGGGCGCCGACGGACCGACACGGTGGCACGTCTGGGCGGTGACGAATTCGTCATCCTGCTGACCGGGCTCAACGATCCCCGCTCTGCCGCGGAGATCGTTGCCCGGCAGTGTCTGATGGCTGTCAGCGCGCCGTTCGAGCTCGGCGAAAGCAGACTTGCGTTAGGCATGTCCATCGGTATTGCGCTGCATACCGGGGCCGCGGTCGCCCCATCCTATCTGATGGCGCGGGCCGATATCGCGATGTATCAGGCCAAGCGCAAAGGAAAGGGAAAATTTTTCTTTATCGAAGAAAGCAGCGCTGTCGAGTTCGAATAGATGGAGGGGCGTTTCATCAGGGTCGCGCTCGGTCTGATTGCCAACGGCTGCCTTACCGCCGCAAGTCTGCGTCGCAGCATTTGGACAGGGAGAAGGCAGGTAATTGACAATTAATAAGGTACAGCTTTTAAAATTTATAAGCCAGAGCATATAAAAGCATAATATAAGGCCTAGGAAATATATTGAAATTATTCGCCATAGCTTATAAACTGGATCGACTATGGCTACTGCGTATCCGATCCGCTTTGCTGAACAACTTCGCCAACATTTACGGGCGTTGCGGAAGCGGCGCGGCCTGACCCAGGCTAAACTCGGCCAGCTCCTTGGAGTGAGCCAGGCGCGTATCGCCGAAATCGAAGCCAACCCGGGCCTGGTGAACCTGGAACAGATGCTGCAAATATTTTCAGCGCTGGGCGTCACGTTGTCCCTGGTCGAGGATACAGCGACAACAGTCGTCGAAGAGTCTTCCCAATCTCCAAAGCCGGCTGCGAATCCCGGAATCAAGCGCCGTTCCGGTCCTGACTACAGCTTTGCCGCTCCAACGGCTATCTGGCAAGCACATCAAATCACCAGCGTGCCCGCCGCTGCGGACGTAGACCACGACGCCGCCGTCCCGCCGCGCGAGCAGTCACGCCGGGACGCTCCCGATAAAGATCTGCAACCGTCATCGAAGCGGAACTTCATTATCGAACCGAAGAAAGGGGCCTGGTAGTGCAGGCGCTGAATGCATGGATGAACGGCGAGCTGGTGGGACAGTGGACTGTCGACCGCAATTCCCATACCTTCCGCTACGATCCATCATGGCTGGAATCCGAGCACCGGCGCTCGCTCTCGCTGTCACTGCCTATCAGCAGCTCGCTCGAAATAAAAGGAGATGTGGTCAAAAACTACTTCGCCAACTTATTGCCGGACAATGAACGGATACGGCAGCGGTTGGGCAAGCGGTTCAACGTCAGGACGAATACGTTCGAGCTTTTGCAGGCCATCGGCCGCGACTGCGTCGGTGCCGTGCAACTGCTGCCGACGGATGACATCCCCGCCGGATGGGACCGTATCGAATGCGAGCCGCAAACAGAGGAGCAGCTGGTCGAACTTCTGCATGCCGTTCCCTCGGAAGCCAGCCCGGAAATTCATGATGACGACCTGTTTCGCATTTCCATTGCAGGCGCCCAGGAGAAGACCGCTCTCACGCGCTGGCGCGATCAGTGGTGCCGACCGCACGGCGCCACGCCGACCACGCATATCATCAAGCTCCCCCTGGGACTCATCGGGGGCATGCGGCGTATCGATGCGTCGGACTCCGTACAAAACGAATGGCTGTGCGCCCAAATCATTCAGGCGCTTGGTCTGCCGGTTGCGCCCACGTCCATCGGGAAGTTCGGCGATCAGACGGTGCTGATAGTGCAGCGGTTCGACCGGGAATGGATGGGCGGGGAAGCATGGATCGCGCGCCTGCCCCAGGAGGACTTCTGCCAGGCGCTCGGCATCGCACCTGAGCGGAAGTATGAAAAGGATGGCGGGCCCGGCATGCTCAAGTGCCTGCAGCTTTTGCAAGGCAGCGGGGACAAGGACGACAGGACCCTGTTTCTGCTGGCGCAACTCGCCTTTTTCCTGCTGGCCGCCACCGATGGCCATGCCAAGAACTTTTCCCTCTTTTTGAAGCGCGGCGACACCTACGGGATGACGCCTCTGTACGACATGCTCTCCATGTGGCCTTACTTCGGTAAAGCCAACAACCAGTTCGATCAGCGCAAAGCGGGACTTGCGATGGCAGTGCGCGCAACCGATCCTCATTATCGCTTCCATGAAATCCAGACACGCCACTGGCACCAGCTTGCGATGAAGAACGGAGGCCCGGAGATCTGGGACGCCATGCTGCACCTGGTGGCAAGCGTAGACGAGGCGCTGGCAACGGTCGAACGTCAACTGCCCAATGATTTCCCTCTTCATACATGGGATTCGATTTCGGCCGGAATCAAGCGACAAGTAAAAAAATTCCACGCCGGAGACCTCACTGGCAGGCCTCGCCAACCGGCGTAAATATTGAGTTGCAGAATCGCTCGAGCGTGCCTTCGAGAAAGATTTCAATAGAAAGTCGGGCGGATGACCGCTGCGGCTTCATCCCACACCGACTCAAATCAATTTCTCTAAAGAGAATCATCAATCTTCAGAACTAAAACCGATCTTGCATTTCTAACATTGTAAGACGGCAAACCTTAACGGCATCACATGCTTCATACCGAATGCAGGGATGCCGGATTATCGTTTTCAGAGAGTGTATTCAATCAATAACCAGGAGCGAAGCGATGGATGAGCAGAACAAGGATATGAAAAAGCCAATCTCAAGCGGAGTGCAACCGGGACCAGGCGAGCGGCTCCAGGATGCGACGCAACAGACGACAAGCGCCTCAGGCAGTACCGGCGGCATCGGCGGCAGGCCATCGACCGCCAGCAGCGCGGCGGGAAGCAGCGGCGGCGTGGAGGCTGACGTGACGGGCGGCAGCGCGGGGTCGAACACGCCTTTCAGCACGGCGAATCTGAAGGAAAGCGGTGCACGGATCACGGCGGGCGCCAAGCAATATGCAGGCGATATGGCGAATCGCGTGAAGGAACAGGGCCGGTCGATGTTCGATCAGAAAAAAGAGACCGCCGTCGGCCAGGTCGAAAACGTTGCCAGCGCCATTCGCAGTACCGCCACCCATTTGCAGGACGAGGGTCAGCCTCAGGTGGCGCGCTATATCGGCATGGCCGCCGATCAACTGGAATCGTTCAGCAACCGGTTACGCGATAAGGACCTGGATTCGATCATCAGCGATGCGCAGAATCTCGCGCGCCGTTCGCCGACAACCTTCTTCGTCGGAACCGTGGTCACCGGCTTCCTGCTTGCACGCTTCCTGAAAAGCTCTACCGAGCGTAACCAAACCTGGACCGACAGATCGGCTGCCGACTGGCGCTCGCCCAGCGATTCCGGCACTGCGCAATCGGCGTCACGGTCCAGCGCGAGCGGTTCCATGAGCGCCGGTGGCACGTCGGCCGGCGATTCCAGGTCGACCGGCGCGGGCACTCCTTCGACTGCCGCGACTGCCTCGACCAATGCCCTGAACGGCTCGAGGGCGGGAGGTAGCACGCTATGATCGACAAGAGTGACAAGTCTCTGCCGTCGCTGCTCTCCGATCTGACGCGTGACGTGGTCGATCTGGTCCGCCAGGAAATTGCCCTGGCGCGTGCCGAGATGTCGGCGAAAATCGGCCACGCGCAAACAGCCCTGGTATCCGTTGCCATCGGTGCCGCCGTGATGCTGGCGGGGCTGTTCATCATATTGCAAGCGGTGGTCAAAGGCGTTGAGATGATTCTTCCCGAGGAGGTGGCTCCCTGGCTGGCACCTCTGATCGTCGGTGCCGCCGTCGCGGGGATAGGCTACGTCCTGCTCAAGGGTGGAAGTTCCAAGCTCACCGCCGATAACCTGATGCCCCACAAGACAATGGACTCGCTCACGCGAGACAAGAATATGGTCGAGGAGAAACTGCAATGAGAGAAAACATCGATACTCGAAGCCCCGAAGAAATTGAAAGCGATATTGAGCGCACCCGCGCCGACTTCAGTTCAACGATTGAAGCTATCCAGCAAAAACTTACGCCGAGGGAAATGATGGACCAAGCCGTCGACTATGCACTGTCAACCACACCGGGCGCCGTCGGCGCCAATCTTTTCAATTCGGTCCGGGACAACCCGATACCGATCGCGCTGATCGGCATCGGCGTCGCGTGGCTCATGGCCGCGAACCGCCAGTCCGCCGCAGCGAATCCGCGCCTGCGGCACCGCGCCTCCCGCAGCAGTCTCTATACCGGCGAGACCGACGGCGTCTACGACGAGTATGGCAACCGCGGATATTTCGAGGGTAGCTCGGGAAGTTCCGAGGCCGGCATGATGCGCCGCGCCACCGCGAAGGCCAACGAGACCGCCCATGACCTGAGGGACAAGGCCAACGAGGTGGGACAGCGTATCAGTTCATCCGCTTCCGATGTGACGCAGCGTGTCCAGCAGGCGGGTATCAGCGCGCGTACACGGCTTCAGGAAACGGCGGAACAGGCACAGGCCCGCATGAACGAACTGAGCGAGCGGTCGCGCGAGGAATACTATCGCGCGAAAGACCGGATCGGCCATCTGATCGATGAGCAGCCGCTGGTCGTCGGCGCGCTGGGCATCGCGCTCGGCGCCGCACTGGGCGCCGCGTTGCCGACTACCCGTCGCGAAAATGAATTGATGGGTAATACGCGCGATGACCTGCTCGGCCGCGTCAAGGAAACCGCGCTCGAACAGGCGGAAACCGTCAAGCAGTCGGCACAGCGCGTCGCGCAAATGGCAATGCAGGAAGCCGAGCGCGTGAAGGATGATGTGTCGAGCGCGGTGATGCCAGGCAAGGAGCAGGCCGGCGCATCTCCCGCCGGCGGCACTCAGGCCGGCATCATTCCCGGTTCGCAGGGTATCCACTGATAGTCGGACCGTCGTCATGAAAGGCACGCCCCCGGCACTTGTCGGGTGAATCATCGGTCAGTCCCGACCGATGCAAAACCCCGCTTCGGCGGGGTTTTTCTTTCATGCACGCTTCACACCCTTGCGATGCGGCTTCGGCCTTGCCGCATCGCCTGCCCGATTGTCGGAACTGGTCCCTTTCCTGAACGGGGCCTTGTCGCCGAACTTCTTTTCGCTCACCCTCCTGTCGCCGCCCTTCTTCGGCACTGACAATGGGACAGGTTTGGTCGGGGATGCACCCTCCCTGGATGCATGGCCTCCTGCATGGCTGATGCGCAGCTGTTTTCCGGCTACCACGACCGTCTTCAACTGTTCGAACATTTCCTTCGGCATGCCGTCCGGGAGCTCCACCATGCTGTAGTCATCGAAGATCTCGATGCGGCCTATATATCTGGCCTCCAGCCCCGTTTCGTTGGCGATCGCACCGACGATATTGGCCGGCTTGACGCC
>JAQGLQ010000170.1 GCA_028292785.1 Noviherbaspirillum sp.
TGCCGATCAGGTCCACCCAGTAGAACTCGTCATTCGACAGCGCCGGGAAATGACTGCGCCGGACCTGCACCACAGCGCCCTTCAGTGCCTCCGCCGCATTGCGGTCGGCGACACCCATCAACTGGGCAACCACATCGTCACCGTGCATCTTTGCATGCATCATGTCGACGTCGCGCAACTCCGGCTTGTCGAGCCACCACGTCTTCGCATGCAACAGCGCGTCGGCGTCGGTCGAATAGGCCTTGATCCGCACCCAGCCCTGAATGCCGTAGGCGCCGATCACATGCCCGACGAGCACAAGGTCGTCAGGGATCGTTACTCCAGATGCAGTCTTGCCGGACAACTCGATGACTACCTTAAGCCGCTACTTTCTTGCCGGCTGCCTTGACCAGGCGAGCAACGGTTGGCGACAACTGCGCGCCAACGCCTTCCCAGTAAGTCAGGCGATCCTGCACGATGCGGAAGGATTCGTCATTGCCGGAAGCGACCGGATTGTAGAAACCGATGCGCTCGATGAAGCGGCCATCGCGACGATTGCGCGAATCAGTTGCTACGATATTGAAGAACGGACGCTTCTTTGCGCCGGAACGGGATAAACGAATAACGACCATAGTGTGTTTCCAAAAAGTGTTCGAACACGGAAAAAGCCGGGAATTATAGCCCATATATGGGTGAGGAACAAGCCCAACCAGGATCTCCGCCAATGAAACACGGTTTTTCGGAATGACTGCGTATTGCAGTACAAGCAACCCTCATGCACACTGCTGGACCCGTCCCGGCAGATTTTCGCAATCGGCGCGACGGGCTATCCCATTTGCTTCTTCATTTGCTTTCGACAGTAAAACCATCATGGCACCACACAAGAACAAAACCCTCGCCACCCTGCTTTCCGCCGTACTGGGCGGCCTGGGCGCGCACCGATTCTATCTTTATGGCAAGAAAGACAAATGGGCATGGGTGCACATTTTCTTTTTCCCCTTGTCGGTATATGCCGGCCTCATCGAAGCCCTGGTGCTCGGTCTCACCCCGGACGAAAAATGGGACACGCTCCACAATCCCGCATCAGGCCGGCAATCCAGATCCGGGTGGGGTCTTGCCATCCTGCTGGTCGCGACCGTCGGCTTCGGGGCGATCGCATTCATCGCCACCCTGGCGCGCATCGTCGACATCGCCTATACGGGCGGCGCCTACGGGTGAGGCAAGGCGGCGAATGCGGTTCGCCGCAGTCCCTCGCTATACGGCGTGACTTGCCGGTCTCTCGACAGGCGGCGAACCTTCCTTGAACAACTGCTTCAGCTGCTGGCGAAGTTCCGCCGTGTCGTCGTGCTTATGCACCGCGACCGCGTGCTGTACCGCGGCCTCCATCAGTTCCTCGTCGTTATCCGCGGATATCGCTACCGAACAATTCATTTCACTGGGAAATTCGCGGCAATCGATGAATTTGCGAGACATGATATTGCCTCCTTGAAGGTGATGATCGAAGATCGGGATGGCTTCCGGACAGGAGGGAGAGTCATCCGGTAACGGACATGCGACGACGACTGTGATGCAATGATTGCCTGATTCAGTTTTCAGATCGTTTTCAGATCGATATGCTGGAGGTCCGGAACAACTGACAGCCATCGATCTTCCAGTTTGTGTCGTCGCCTCGCTCCATCCAGAATATCGCGATCCATACGTGGCGCTCGTCGTCCGTCACCCTGACGACCTGAACCGCGTTGCCGTCCACCACCTGAGGGCTCGAGAACAGCGCGAGTTGCGGTCGATAGATCGGGGTGTATTGCTCCTTGACCATGCGCAGAAACTCTTCCGCCGAACTGAACAGCGTGCGCTTCGTTGGTGTCGTGAGCTCGAACGCTGCGTTCGCATCATCGTCCGCGAGCGCATTGAGCTGCGATTGCACAACGGCACGGATGGCGACCGCATCGTCCGACGTGATATGGCCCACCGATTCCACGGCTGCAGCCGCACCATGCGCGGCCCATCCAAACAGCAGAACGACGATTGCAAGCAAGCGCTTCATAGGCATTTCCGCAAACCGGAATCTCTCTGGATTCAGTATAGGGCGGAATAGAAAAAATGCTTCGCCTTCCGTAGGACGACGGGCACCAATTAGGAAGCGCTAATGCAACCCGCGGCTCGCTGCCGCAACATCAAAACCGGTCTTCCGGCACAGCCATCGCGGCCGCGCTTCCTTCCACGATGGCCACGCGGTAAGCGCAGGCTTGCGCAAGTATATGGTCGGCGAAAAAACGCGCCGTAAGTATTTTTGTCCGATGGAAGCCCGCGTCTCCCGTTCCCGCCGCGAGACTACGCTCGGCGATCACTGCGGCACGCGCCATCTGCCAGCCGCCCAGCACGATCCCGGCCAGTTTCAGGTAAGGCACGCTGCCGGCGAACACGCCATGAATGTCGGACTTCAGATTTGCGACCACATAGTCGACCACCCCCTCCAGAGCCTGCATTCCGGCGGCGAGTCGCTGGCCGATGACGGCGAGATCGCCGGAGAATTCGCCGGATGCATGCGTGGCGATTTCGGCGACGGTTTCGCGCACTTGCACCAGGACCGCCCGCGCGGCAGCGCCGCCATCGCGCGCGGTCTTGCGAGCTACCAGGTCGTTGGCCTGGATCGCCGTGGTGCCCTCGTAAATCGCCAGGATGCGCGCGTCGCGATAATACTGCGCCGCTCCAGTTTCTTCGATGAAGCCCATGCCACCGTGGACCTGTACGCCGGTCGATGCGACATCGATCGCCAGTTCGGTACACCATCCTTTGACGATGGGCACCATGTATTCGGAGAATGCATGGTTCCTCTCGCGCGTGGCGGCGTCGGGATGGTGACGAGCGACATCGAAGGCCGCCGCGGTGACATAGGCCAATGCCCGCGCCGCTTCGGTGAGCGCACGCATCGACATCAGCATGCGCCGCACGTCAGGATGGTGAATGATCGTCACCGCGCCGGGCGACCCCGCGAGGTCGCGCGACTGCACGCGTTCTTTCGCGTATTGCACGGCTTTCTGGTAAGCGCGTTCCGCCAACGCTATGCCCTGGATGCCGACGGCGAAGCGCGCGGCATTCATCATGATGAACATGTATTCGAGGCCGCGGTTTTCTTCGCCGACCAAGGTGGCAGCCGCGCCGCCCTGGTCGCCGAACTGCAGCACCGCGGTCGGGCTGGCCCTGATGCCGAGCTTGTGTTCTATCGATACGCACTGCACATCGTTGCGCGGACCGAGCGAACCGTCTGCATTGATCAGGAACTTGGGGACGATGAAAAGTGAAATTCCCTTCACACCCGGCGGGGCACCCGGGGTGCGCGCCAGCACGAAATGGACGATGTTCTCCGCCATGTCATGCTCGCCATAGGTAATGAAAATCTTGGTGCCATACAGCTTGTAGCTGCAATCGCCCTGCGGTTCCGCCCGCGTGCGCACCAGCGCGAGATCGGAGCCCGCTTGCGGCTCGGTGAGGTTCATGGTCCCGGTCCATTTGCCGGAAATGAAATTGGCGAGATACAGGCGCTTCTGCTCGTCGCTGCCCGCCGTCATCAAGGCTTCGATTGCGCTATCGGTGAGCAGCGGACAGAGCGCGAACGCCAGGTTGGCCGAGTTGAGCATTTCGATGCAGGGCGCCGCCACCAGTTTCGGCAATCCCTGCCCGCCGAATTCGACCGGATGCTGCACGCCCTGCCATCCCGCCGCGGCAAATGCCATGAATGCTTCGCTGAATCCAGGAGTGACGGCAACGGCGCCATCCTTCCATGTGCTCGGGCTGCGATCGCCGGCGACATTGAGCGGCGCGACAACCTCGCTGCAGAATCTGCCGTTTTCCTCGAGCACCGCCTCGACGGTTTCGCGGCTGGCATCTTCGCAGTTCGGCAAAGCGTTCACGTCGGACAATCCGGCCAGTTCGGTCATC
>JAQGLQ010000571.1 GCA_028292785.1 Noviherbaspirillum sp.
GCTCCGCCTGCCATGCTAGAGACCTCCCAACCGATGTACAGCATGCCGATCACGATGATGATCATCTGCAGGAAGTCGGTGATCACCACCGACCACATGCCGCCCATCAGGGTGTAGATGAGAACGCTGGCGGCGCCGATCATCATGCCGACGTCCATCGAAATGTAGCCGCCGGAGACCACATTGAATACCAGCCCCAGCGCCTTGATCTGCGCGGCGACCCAGCCGAGGTACGAAAGGACGATGCAGAGCGTGATCAGGACTTCGACCGTGCGGCCGAATTTATTCCTGAAGAAATCGCCGATGGTAAGGAGGTTCATCCGGTACAGCGGCCGCGCGAAAAACAGGCCGACCAGTACCAGGCACAACGAGGAACCGAACGGGTCGGCCACCACGCCGCGCAGTCCTTCCTTGACGAAGGTGGATGAAATGCCAAGCACCGTTTCGGACCCGAACCAGGTCGCGAACACGGTGGCCGTCACCACGTACATCGGCAGGGCCCGGCCGGCGACGGCGAAGTCCTTGGAATTATTCACGTAGCGCGCGGCATACAGGCCTATCCCTACCGAGATGACCCAATAGAGGATGACAAACCAGAGAAGAGCATTCATGGAAGGTCCTTGCGCGAGAAAGTGGTAACGGCGGGAGACGTAAAAATGATTTCGCGCATTATAGCGGCAAGCCTTCGCGTAGCAGTCAATCGCAGCCGGCGGATTGCGTTCCGCCGCCGCGAGGCCAACTGGCTACCAGGCGAACGGGTACCAGCGCGAAATGATTTGCGCGATGAGGAGTCCGCCGATCAGGCCGCCGCCGAAGTAGATGGCAACGCCCAGCAGCACATTGGTGCGTTTTTGCGCGGCCAGCAGCTGCTTGAGCAAATCGGTGTTCCGCTGCTCCGGATGGTCCGCGCGGGTCAGCAATGCCTGGTGCACCAGACGCGGCAATTCCGGTATGAGGTTGTTATAGCGCGGCGCTTCTTCCTTGAAGCGCTGGATCAGGCCGCGCCAGCCGACCTGCTCCTCCATCCAGCGCTCCAGGTGCGGTTTCGCCGTTTTCCACAAGTCGAGGTCGGGATCGAGCTGGCGACCCAGGCCTTCGATATTGAGCAGGGTTTTCTGCAGCAGGACCAGTTGCGGCTGGATCTCGACATTGAAGCGGCGTGAGGTCTGAAACAGGCGCAGCAGCACCTGGCCGAACGAAATATCCTTAAGCGGGCGATCGAAGATCGGTTCGCAACAGGCGCGCACCGCGGACTCCAGTTCATCGACGCGCGTCTCCTTCGGCGCCCAGCCGGATTCAATATGGGCTTCGGCGACGCGCTTGTAGTCGCGCCGGAAAAACGCGATGAAATTCTGCGAGAGGTAGTCCTTGTCGAAATCGGTCAGTGTACCGACGATGCCGAAATCGAGGGCGATGTAGCGGCCGAAGGTTTCAGGGTCGATCGATACCTGGATATTCCCCGGATGCATGTCCGCATGAAAAAAACCGTCACGGAATACTTGCGTAAAAAATATTTCGACACCGTCACGCGAAAGCTTTTTCAGGTCGATGCCGGCCGAGATCAGCCGCTCGGTCTGCGAGATCGGAATTCCGCGCATGCGCTCCATCACGATCACGGAAGTCGAGCAATAATCCCAATACATTTCCGGCACGGCGAGCAGATCGGAGCCCATGAAATTACGGCGCAGCTGGCTGCCGTTCGCGGCTTCCCGCATCAGGTCAAGCTCGTCGTGCAGGTATTTGTCGAACTCGGCAACCACTTCCCTCGGCTTGAGGCGCCTGCCATCGGCCCATAGACGTTCGACCCATTCCGCCGCGATGCCCATGAGGGCGATATCGCTCTCGATCGATTGTTTCATGCCCGGACGCAGCACCTTGACGGCGACTTCCTTGCCATCCTTCAGCGTGGCGAAATGCACTTGCGCGATCGACGCCGAAGCAACCGGCTCGCGTTCGAATCGCGCGAACAGTTCATCGGGGTGGGCACCCAGCGATTTCCGGATCTGCGCGATGGCGATGTCGGAACTGAATGGCGGCACCCGGTCCTGCAAGCGCGCCAGTTCGTCGGCGATATCGGGCGGCAGCAAGTCGCGCCTGGTCGACAACAGCTGACCGAACTTCACGAAAATCGGGCCGAGATCCTCAAGCGCGCGACGCAGGCGTACGCCGCGCGGTTGCGAAATATCGCGCCAGAAAATCAGGGCATCGACAATCCTGGCGGCGCGCCGGCTCGCCAGACCGGACATTGCAATGTCGTCGAGGCCGTAGCGCAACGCGACACGCATGATTTTGAAGAGCCGCAGAAACTTAAGAAGCATGTAACGCCCTGTGAGAGTGGCGGGAAATCAGGGATACCGGTGCGCTCGGGTGATCTTGGGCATCGGCCGGCTTCGGAATATTTCGATGGGAAACTGCGGCGGGCGCAAGCTGCGCCCGACAGGAATAAGGAAGTATGCTGCTAACGGTCAATCAATCCTCCCAGTTTGGCGATGCGTTTACCGAGGCGCTCCACATCGTCGCGCAGCTTCGCGACATCGTCGGCGAACTCGTTGACTGAATGCGGCCGGACCAGCAATGGCTTCTCTTCAAGAAAGTATTCGGAAAGATTTTCAGCGAGCTTGCGTTGCGTCGACCTGGCAGCACCCAATACGGATCGGGCGCCGGTAACGATCCTGGTCGCGGGAATATCGCCAATGAATCTGGCCAGATCCTCCTCGACTTCCCAACGCAGGGAGTTGGCAAGCTGCGAAATCGTATTGGCGAAGTCGGCATCGCCCTCGACGTTGACGTACGAGAATGCTCGCTCGCGGTTTTGCGCGATGAGCGGCAGATCCGATAATTTGATGCGGATGGTGACGTCGGGAATATCGTTCTGGACCGCAACCTGCACCGTGCCGCCGTGCATTGCCTTCAGCCTGACTGTCACAATACCCGCATCGATCGCCGCGACCTTGCCGGCGTGTGCGGCAAGTTTTTCCCTTGCCCATGGTTCATGGGAAAGCAAATGATTTATTGCTGCTGAAATAGGGGATGAAATC
>JAQGLQ010000198.1 GCA_028292785.1 Noviherbaspirillum sp.
GGCACTTCCATGTCGACCATGAAATAGGCGCGCGTGTATGAGAACAGCACATAGATCAGCGTCGGATCGAACAGCACGGTGTCCAGCACCAGTTCACCCGCGCGGTTGTACAGGATCGGCACCACGAAGGGATAGACGCGGTTGCCGTTGATGCCCTTGCCGATCACATACGCGCCCTTGTTGCGGAAGAACGCGCTGGACAATATCTGGATCTGGTGATTGGGTTCCAGCAGTTCGTTGCCGAACATGGCGCGCAGGCGCGCTTCGACGAAACCGACGTCGCGGTCGAGGTCGGCAAATTTTCCCTTGAGCTGAAAATTTGTGATGATGCGCCTCAGGGAGTAATGCAGGCCATCCCTGGACGGATAGTAGACGCGGTAGGTGGGCTGCGGCTCTTCGGTTTCGATGTATTCGGTCGATACGGCCGGCCGCACGAAAATGAAATCGTTATGGAAATAGGTGCGATGCAGGATGTTGCAGCACACCGAGTTGAAAAAGGTTTCCGCCAGTTCCGGCTGCTTGTGGTCGATCAGCAGGCCGATGTAATGCAGCTTGACTTCGCGCCATACCGCGTCGGCGAGGTCGACCGGGTCGTATTCATCCTCGAGCGCGAGCACGCATTCCTGCACCCGCTTGTCGTAAAAGGAAATGCGCTCGCGCGCCTTGGCCTGCGCGGTCTTCCAGTCGCGCTTTTCGAAGTACCGGCGCGCATCCTTGCTGGCGGCGCGGAACAGGCGGTAATGCTTGTCGAAGCCGTCGAGGATCGCGCGCGCGATGTCGAACGCGATCTGCGAGGAAAGGAGTTTGGGAAAAGCGCCGCGCATCGTCATAGTCCGAATCGGGTTTTCCATGCCTGCAGTTTAGCCAAATCCACGCCGATGCCGCCGCATACGACGATCAGCGGATGGCGGAACGGCTTCAGCGCCGGCAGGTCCTGATACGCGACCGCCAATGCCGCGCCGCATGCCGGCTCCACGAGCGTGCGCATGTCGTCGGCGAAACGCAGGCAGGCGTCGACCGCCTGCGCATCGGTGACCGTGACGCTGCGGATATCATGTCGCGCGGTCCAATCGAGCGCGGCCTGCGCCACGCGCTTGGCGCCGAGCGAGGTGGCGATGGAACCGATGTCCGGCAGCGTGACCAGCCTGCCCGCGCGCACCGCCGCATGGAAAGAGGCGGCGCCTTCGGTTTCCACCGCGATCACCGGAACATGGCGCAGGCCGTTTCGATGCAAGCCCTGCAACACGCCGCACATCAGCCCACCGCCGCCGACCGCGCAGACGACGGCATCGACCGGCTCTCCGGTAAAGTTCTGCCGCAGCGCCTCGTCGATCAGCGTGGCGTTGCCGTCCCAGATATCCGGGTGATCAAAGGGCGGCACATATACCGCGCCCGGCCGCGTGCACAGGCGCAGCGCTTGCTCGTTCGCTTCATCCCATACCTCGCCATGCACGATGAGTTCGGCGCCGATGTCGCCTATGGCGCGGCGCACCGATTCGAGCGTGGTGGATGGCACCACGATGGTGGTGCGCACGCCGAGCGCGGCGCCGGCCACCGCCGCGGCGAAGCCGGCATTGCCGGCCGAGGGACAGACCAGGTGCGTCGCCCCGCGCGCCACCGCGCGCTGGCACATCTCGCCGATGCCGCGCAGCTTGAACGAACCGGACGGCTGCAGGTTTTCCATCTTCAGCGAAACCAGTTTTCCCAGGCGCGCCGACAAGGGCCGGTGCGAGAGGAGCGGAGTGGTGATATGCAAGGCTCGCATGAGGGAGCGTTTCTTCCAGGTTGGATCGGAGCTTTACTGTACGGGATAAGCGCGGAACATGCCCCGCGACGGCCAATGTCCTCTCACCGGGTCTGCGCGAACAGCTCGCGTCCGATCAGCATACGCCGGATCTCGCTGGTGCCCGCGCCGATTTCGTACAGCTTCGCATCGCGCCACAACCGTCCGGTGGGATAGTCGTTGATATAGCCGTTGCCGCCCAGCGCCTGGATCGCTTCTCCGGCCATCCAGGTGGCTTTCTCGGCGGCGTACAGGATCGCACCGGCGGCGTCCTTGCGCAGCGCGCGCACCGCGTCAGGCGTCTTCGCGCGATCGCAAGCCTGGCCGACGGCGTACACATAGGCCTTGCAGGCCATCATGGTCGAATACATATCGGCAAGCTTGCCTTGCATCAGCTGAAACTCGCCGATCGGCTGTCCGAACTGTTCGCGCTCATGGACATACGGCAGCACCACATCCATGCATGCCTGCATGATGCCGAGCGGAGCGCCCGCCAATACCGCGCGCTCATAATCGAGGCCGGACATCAGCACATTGACGCCGCCGCCGACTGGGCCAAGCAGGTTTTCGTCAGGCACTTCGCAATCCCGGAACACCAGTTCGCCGGTATGCGATCCGCGCATGCCGAGCTTGTCGAGCTTTTGCGCCACCGAAAAGCCCGCGAAGCCTTTCTCGACGAGGAAGGCGGACATGCCGCGCGCGCCGGCGGCGATATCAGTTTTCGCGTACACCACCAGCACGTCGGCGTCCGGGCCGTTGGTGATCCACATCTTGGTGCCGTTGAGCACCCAGCGGTCGCCCTTGCGGTCGGCACGCAACTTCATGCCAACCACATCGGAGCCGGCGCCCGGTTCCGACATGGCGAGCGCACCTACATGTTCGCCGGAAATCAGCCTGGGCAGGTACTTCGCCTTTTGCGCGGCGCTGCCGTTGCGGCGGATCTGCTTGACGCACAGGTTGGAATGCGCGCCGTAGGACAGCCCGACCGCCGCCGATGCGCGCGAAATCTCTTCCATCGCCACGATGTGCGCGAGGTACCCCATCGCCGCGCCGCCGTATTCCTCGTCGGCGGTGATGCCGAGCAAGCCGAGCTCGCCCAGCTTCCTCCACAGCGCCATCGGAAAGCGGTCGGTGCGGTCCATCTCGGCGGCGTGGGGCGCGATTTCGGATTGCGCGAACTGCCGCACGGCTTCGCGCAGCGCGGCGATGTCGTCGCCATGATCGAAGGTCAGGCCGGGCAGATGGATCATGTGGTCCTCGGGGTTCGGGTTGACGGATGCTATCCGGCGCGGGACTTGCATCAGCAAATCATAACGCCGGATTACGTTAACGTAAACGTCAATCAGGATACGAAAAATTACGTTCAGGCAGCGCTTTTCAGCCTGCGCGGCGGCGCCTTTTTCGCCGCGTCGGAAACCTTGCCCGAAGCACCGGCCGCCAGCAGGCGGCGGCACTCCTGCTCATGCGCGGCGATCTCCGCCAGCGTCAGTTCGATATCGTCGCGCTGCCGTTCCAGCATCTCGCGATGCTGCGCCAGCACGCTCTGGAAGCGCTTGAGCTGGGCGGCGGTGTCCTTCGGCGATTCATACATGTCGACAAGGCTCTTTATCTCCGCCAGGCTCAGACCGAGGCGCTTGCCGCGCAGCGTCAGCTTGAGGCGCGTGCGTTCGCGCGCGCTGTACACACGGATGCGGCCGCCCGCGCCTTCGCGTTTGGGACTCAGCAGCCCCTGGTCTTCATAGAAACGGATCGCGCGCGGCGTGATATCGAATTCCAGCGCGAGTTCGGTAATGGTATATGTGGGCATGATGGCCTATGGTGCGAGCCTGCAACAAAGGTAGTTTGAAGCTAGAATGCCATCTAACGTTAACGTCAAGTCTATTGTAGGCGGGCACGCCTCAAATGTGAACACGGATGCATCCGGCATCGCGACCCGGAGCTAAAAACGGCACGTGTGACCTCTCTCCCCGGAAGACGCACCATGAATCGGCTTGAAGCACAACTTGACTACGCCTTCGGCGACACCGTGCCCGCGCCGGGTGCGACGTACGAAGTGGCACATGGCGTCCTGTGGATTCGCATGGGCCTGCCTTTCGCGCTCGACCACATCAACCTGTGGCTGGTCCTCGATGAATTCGACAACGGTTCGGGACCGAA
>JAQGLQ010000221.1 GCA_028292785.1 Noviherbaspirillum sp.
AGGTCGAAGAACTGAACGCCTCATTTCCCTGCCAGCGCAAAAGCCATGTCACATTAGCGATCGACGATGGTAGCGTTGATCTATGAAGATATCCATCGGTCCATCCGCTCTCGGTGGGTCATCGCAATGGTTGACAAGGCCCGAGCAGCGCGACGTGTTCCTCAATGCGCTAGCGTCGTTCGCGTCGGTCATCCGATCATGCGGTGTCGTTTAGCAGGTGCTAAAAAGACACCGGACAGGCTCTTAGCAAAAGTCAAAGTGCGTTCCGGAAAATGGCGCACCAATATCATTTAGGTTTCCCAACCTAATTATCGTTTCACCAAGCTTTGCGGGCGCCATCATTTTAAATAAAGATCCTTTATTATGAAATTGGGTAACGGCCCAAGTGGAACGTTGTGGGGCATTAATGCAGTGTTATTAACGTCGTTACACGGTCGGCCGATGGCACGCAGGGTGTGCTGGCGTCGGCGAGTGGCGGAAATCGCGGCGCGTCCTGGAGCTGTCCATCACGGGACAGAACCTGTTCGGTTCAGGCCATGCCGAATATGTCCCCCTTGCAACTCGCAGTCGTATCCCGACCAGCATTTTCGTGGCGCCGATATGGCAAATGTGATCTCCATTTCACTGTTCGGCACCAAATCATGGTGGCACGGCTGGATGATGGCGGTTTGCCTGCTGGTGTCGATGTTCGCCGACTATTATCCAATGCCGGCGCATGGGGCGACCCGCCCTGACGAGGCGTCGATCAAGGCTGCCTATTTGTATAAATTCGGGGATTTTATCGAATGGCCGCGAGATACCCTGGAAAAAACGATGCGTTCACCATTGGCATCATCGGAGCGGACTCTCTTGCCGAGGAACTCGAACGCATTGTCGGCAGCCGCACCGTCAATAGTCGGCCCGCGAGGGTGCGCAGGCTCGGGGTCGATGATCGGCTCGCCGGCGTCAATATGCTGTTCATCGGGCGCTCGTACTATGAGCATCTCAATGAAATTCTTCAGGCGACGAAAGGAGAACCCTCGAGATGGCGCCAAAAACAGCGGAACTGGGAAAGCTTGTCATCAGCGCACGCCTTCTCGTTGCTGCCTACAAAGTGGAAACGGGAACCTGAGATGCATCCGACAGCGCGCGCAGTGCGCCGCAAGCAGCTGGCGGTCGTGCCGATAACAGCTGGTGCTGGCGCAAATTTTCGAAGCGGAGGCAAAACGGGCGAGCCAGCGCCCTATCCGACCCATTTGCGCGAGTTGCGGAACATGCGGATCCATGGCGAATCCTCGCCCCAGGTCTCGGGATGCCACGAATTCTGCACGGTGCGGAAGACTCGTTCCGCGTGCGGCATCAGCACGGTGAATCTCCCATCCGGCGTGGTGACCGAGGTAATTCCTTGCGGCGAACCGTTCGGATTGTAGGGATAGCCTTCGGTGACCTGCCCCTTGTTATCCACATAGCGCATCGCGACCACGGTCTGAGCTATATCCCCAGTCTGCGAAAAATCGGCGAAGCCTTCGCCGTGGGAGACCGCGATCGCGGCCCGGGTCCCAGCCATCCCGTCGAAGAAGATCGACGGCGAGTCGGCCACCTCCACCATTGCGAAGCGCGCCTCGAACTGCTCGGATTTATTGCGCGTGAATTTCGGCCAGGACTGCGCACCGGGAATGATCGATTTCAGGTTGCTCATCATCTGGCAGCCGTTGCAGATACCGAGTGCGAACGTATCGCCACGGTTGAAGAAACCGGTAAACTGTTCGGCCAGCATGGCATTGAACAAGATGGTCTTGGCCCAGCCCTCGCCGGCTCCCAGCACATCGCCATAGGAAAAACCACCCGCGGCGATCAGGCCCTTGAACTGATCGAGGCGGACCCGGCCGGCGATCAGGTCGCTCATGTGCACATCGACCGCGGCGAACCCCGATTTGTGCATCACGTAGCCGGTCTCGATCTGCGAATTGACGCCCTGCTCGCGCAGGATCGCCACCTTCGGCTTCGCGCCTGTTGCGATGAATGGCGCGGCGACATCGACATTCGCATCGAAGCTCAGCTTTGGCGAGATGCCGGGATCGGCCACGTCGAGGATGCGCTCATATTCCGCGTCGGCGCAGGCCGGATTATCGCGCAGGCGCGCGATGCGCCAGCTGGTTTCGCTCCACAGCCGCTGCAGTTCGACGCGCGGCTGGGTGTAAATCACCTTGGCGTCGCGCATGAATTCAAGCACATCGCGTTCATTCGGCTTACCGATGATATGGCTGCAGGCGCCGAGGTTATGTGAGCGCAGCACGTCCATGATTTCGGACTTCTCGGCGGCGCGGACCTGGATCACCGCGCCGAGCTCTTCGCTGAACAGGGCACGCAAGGTCATTTCGTTGCGGCGTTCCCCTACCTGGGTTGCCCAGTTCTTGGAATCGCCCCAGTCTGCGCCGTGGCCATTCTCCAACGTCAACATGTCGAGGTTGATCGACAGGCCCGTGCGGCTCGCGAACGCCATCTCGCTCAGGGTGACGAACAATCCGCCATCGGAACGGTCATGGTAGGCAAGCAGCTTGCGCTCCTTGTTCAGCTGCTGAATCGCAGCGAAAAAGCCTTTCAGGTCTTCAGGGCTGTCGACATCCGGCACTTCGTTGCCGATCTGCTGCATCACCTGCGTCAGTGCGGACGCACCCATGCGGTTCCTGCCGCGGCCGAGATCGATCACGATCAATACCGTATCGCCCGCATCCTTGCATAGCTGCGGCGTCAGCGAATGCCGCACGTCGTACACCGGCGCGAACGCCGACACGATCAGCGATACCGGCGAAGTGACCGACTTGTTTTCGCCTGCGTCCTGCCACGTGGTGCGCATGGATAAGGAATCCTTGCCCACCGGGATGCTGATGCCCAATGCCGGGCACAGCTCCATGCCGACCGCCTTGACCGTGTCGTACAGAGCGGCATCCTGGCCCGGCTGGCCGGCCGCGGCCATCCAGTTCGCCGACAGTTTTACCTCCGACAGCTCGCCGATCGGCGCGGCGGCGATATTCGTGATCGATTCGCCGACCGCCATGCGGCCCGAGGCCGCGGCATCGACGACCGCCAATGGCGTACGCTCGCCCATCGCCATCGCTTCGCCGCGATAGCCTTCCAGACTCATGGTCGTGACCGCGCAATCGGCCACCGGAACCTGCCATGGGCCGACCATCTGGTCGCGCACCGAATGCGCGCCGACGGTGCGGTCGCCAATCGTGATCAGAAATGACTTGTCCCCCACCGTCGGCAATCGCAATACCCGCTGCGCCACGTCCGCGAGATCCATGCCGGTCAGGTCGACGGCAGGATATTCATTGCGCACATGTTCCACCTCGCGATGCATTTTTGGCGGCTTGCCGAGAAGGACATCCATCGGCATGTTGACCGGTTCGTCGCCGTGCTGCGGATCGATGACTTTCAACTGCCGCTCTTCGGTAGCGGTGCCGACCACCGCGAACAGGCAGCGCTCGCGTTCGCACAGGTACTCGAACAGCGGAAGGTTTTCCGGAGCGATGGCCAGCACGTAACGCTCCTGGGATTCGTTGCTCCAGATTTCTTTTGGCGCCATGCCGGTCTCTTCCAGCGGCACCTTGCGCAGATCGAAGACCGCGCCGCGCCCGGCGTCGTTGGTAATTTCCGGGAAGGCGTTGGAAAGGCCGCCCGCGCCAACGTCGTGGATCGAGAGGATCGGGTTGTCGTCGCCCATGGCCCAGCAGGCATTGATGACTTCCTGCGCGCGCCGCTCCATCTCCGGATTGCCGCGCTGTACGGAATCGAAATCGAGATCGGCTGTGTTGGTGCCCGTCGCCATCGACGATGCCGCGCTGCCGCCCATGCCGATGCGCATGCCGGGGCCGCCGAGCTGGATCAGCAGACTGCCGACTGGAAGGTCGTGCTTTTTGGTGTGTTTCGCCGAGATGTTTCCAATGCCGCCGGCAATCATGATCGGCTTGTGATATCCCCACACGGAACCGGCGACATTCTGCTCGTAAGTGCGGAAGTATCCGCCGAGATTGGGCCGTCCGAATTCATTATTGAAAGCCGCGCCGCCGAGCGGGCCTTCGATCATGATCTGGAGTGCCGACGCGATGCGGTCGGGCTTGCCGTAAATCCCGGCCTGTGCGTGCGGTTCGCGCCGTGCGACCGGTTCGGCGACGTCGCGGGCGTTTTCCCATAGCTGCACGGCATGCGGAATCATCAGATTGGAGACGGTGAATCCGGTCAGGCCCGCCTTGGGCTTTGCCCCGCGTCCGGTCGCGCCTTCGTCGCGGATCTCACCGCCGGCGCCGGTGGAGGCGCCGGGAAAAGGCGAAATCGCAGTCGGATGGTTATGTGTCTCGACCTTCATCAGGATATGCGTCAGTTCCTCGCTCGATTCATACACATTCCCCTGCGCCGCGCCGCGCGCATAGAAGCGCGATACCGGCGCGCCTTCGATGATCGAGGAGTTGTCGCTGTAGGCGACGATCGTGCCCTTGGGCTGCAGCTGGTGGGTATTCTTGATCATCGCGAACAGTGACTTGTCCTGCTTGACACCGTCGATGGTCCATTCCGCGTTGAAAATCTTGTGGCGGCAATGCTCGCTGTTCGCTTGTGCGAACATCATCAGCTCGACGTCCGTCGGATTACGCTTTGCCTGCGTGAATGCGCTGACCAGATAATCGATCTCGTCGTCGGACAAGGCAAGCCCGAGCTCCGCGTTCGCATCGGCGAGCGCCTGCTTGCCGCCGCCGAGCACGTCGATCGAGGCAAGCGGTTTCGCCTGCAGGTCACGGAACAGCATGGCCGCGTCATTCGCATTGCGCAGCACGGTTTCGGTCATGCGGTCGTGCAGCAGGTCCGCGACGGCCTGGATTGCGTCGTCAGATAATTTCCTTGTGCCGCCGAGCAAACCGGATTTCAGGCGTACGCGGTAGGAGATACCTCTCTCGACGCGCCTGATGTGCGCAATGCCGCAATGATGGACGATGTCGGTCGCCTTGCTGGCCCACGGCGAAATCGTGCCCACCCGGGGAATCACCACGAATTCATCCCCCTCGTCGTGGCCGATGGATGGTTCCCCGTAGGTAAGGAGCGCATTAAGCCGGCCAATATCATCTTCGACCGGCGCGACGGTCGAATCGACAAAATGGAGATAGCGCGCGGTTACGCCGACGATGGCGGGCTCGGCTGCTTGCAATTGTGATAAAAGACGGTTCGTACGGAAGGCAGACAGGGCATTTGAGCCCGGCAGAATCAGCATGGCGGCGAGAGGATTGAGGCAGTATTGCAAGCGCTGACAGGATGCGGGAGCGTATTGGCGCCGCTTCCGGACGCCGGTGTAATGCATGCAACTGCAGGTGCACGCGCTTCGGCCGAAAGCGACCCGCTCTGCGTTTCGCTGCCTGCCAAGGCGGCTTGACTGCGGGTTAATTCAGAAACCGGAATTATACCGCGACCGGCCAACTCGCCCTGAGTCCACGCTTCCGCGAATCGATTCATTTCGCCTGCGCTCCTCGGGTGCCGTTCCGGTATGTTATTGTCTGCAACGGCTTTTTACATCAAGAACATCCGGCGTTTTCCCAGGCGCACATCCACATGAACAATCCAGTTTCCGGATCTGTCTGCACACTCGCATCGGTCCCTCGAAGCGCATTGATCGATGCATGTATTGCCGAGGCGGAAAAAACCTCGAGCGTGTTCACCAGACTCTATCCCGCCGCGGCCCGGGCTGCGGCAGCCCACGTCGACGCGATGCGTGCCGCCGGGGTTGAAACCTTGCCGCTGGCCGGTTTGCCGGTGTCCGTGAAGGATCTGTTCGATGTCGCGGGCGAGACCACGCTTGCGGGTTCGGTCGTGCTCGAAGGGGCGGCGCCGGCGCGTTCGGACGCGGTTGCGGTACGCAGACTTCGCCAGGCGGGCGCCGCAATCCTCGGCAAAACCAATATGACGGAATTCGCATTCTCGGGCGTGGGCCTGAATCCGCATCATGGCACGCCCGCCAATCCTTGCGACCGGGTCACGCCGCGCATTCCCGGAGGCTCTTCCTCAGGCGCGGCAGTGTCCGTGGCGGCAGGTCTGTGCGTGGCCGGGCTGGGTTCGGACACCGGCGGCTCAATCCGCATTCCGGCCGCGCTATGCGGGCTGACGGGCTTCAAGCCGACCGCGAGGCGTGTGCCGGTAGCCGGCGCACTGCCCTTGTCGACCACCCTGGATACGGTATGTGCGATGACGCGCTGCGTCGACGACTGCATCCTGATCGATACGGTGATTGCCGATACCCCTTTGTCGGTTCCGGAACTGCCTCTGGCCGGATTACGGCTGGCAGTACCCGGCACCGTAGTCCTCGATGGTCTCGATGGCCATGTCGCGGCTTCGTTTTCGATGGCGCTGTCACGCCTGTCCGCTGCCGGCGCGAAGATTGTCGATTTGCCTCTGGCGCAGCTTGCCGAAGCAGCCGGCCTCAATAAATTCTCCGGGGCGGAATCGTTCGCCTGGCATCGCGAGTTGATCGCCGCGCGGGAATCCGCCTACGACACCCGGGTGGCGAAACGCATCAAGCTCGGTTCCGCCATGAGCGCCGCCGATTACATCGATCTGCATCGCGGCAGGCGCGACTGGATCACTCGCATGGAGCGCATGATCGCGCCTTTCGATGCGCTCGTCATGCCGACCGTACCCGTCGTGGCGCCGCCGATTGCACAGCTGGAAGCGTCCGAAGACACCTTCTTTCATTTCAACGCTCTGCTGCTCCGCAATCCTTCCGTTGTCAACCT
>JAQGLQ010000230.1 GCA_028292785.1 Noviherbaspirillum sp.
TCGAAGCAGCCATCGAAGCCGCATGGGAAGCGCGCGATACCGTCACAACCGGGAGCCGCGATATCGCCGCCGATGTGGAGGCGGCGCTCGAACTGCTCGATTCAGGCGCGGCGCGGGTCGCCGAACCTGACGGCAACGGCGGCTGGAAAGTCAATCAGTGGCTCAAGAAGGCGGTGCTGCTGTCGTTCCGGCTCAACGACAACGGGATCATGGAATACGGTTCGGCCGGTGCGCCGTCGTACGACAAGGTTCCGCTCAAATTCACCGGGTGGGACGAGACGCGCTTCAAGGCCGCCGGGATCCGCGCCGTGCCCGGCGCGATTGTGCGGCGCGGGTCGTATCTCGGCCGCAACATCGTGCTGATGCCCAGCTTCGTGAACATCGGCGCTTACGTGGGCGACGGGACGATGATCGACACATGGGCCTCGGTCGGTTCCTGCGCGCAAGTCGGGCGCAATTGCCATATCTCGGCCGGGACCGGGATCGGCGGCGTGCTCGAGCCGATGCAGGCCAATCCGACGATCATCGGCGACAACTGCTTCATCGGTGCGCGCTCGGAAATCGTCGAAGGCGTCATCGTCGAGGAGAACTCCGTGATTTCCATGGGCGTGTATATCGGCCAATCGACCAAGATCTACGATCGCGCCACCGGCGAAGTGAGCTATGGCCGGGTTCCCGCGGGTTCCGTGGTCGTCTCCGGCAGCCTCCCTTCCGCCGACGGAAAATACAGCCTGTATTGCGCGGTGATCGTCAAGCGCGTCGACGCCAAGACCCGCGCCAAGACCGGCATCAACGAATTGCTGCGCGAAGCCTGAGCAAGCGCTTGAGCACTTCGCGTTCCGCATAGACCAGGAGAATACGATGGCGATGGACCGCTTGTTCCTGCTGATGAAGGATAAAAAAGCGTCGGACATGTTCCTCACCGTAAACTCGGCGATCCACATCAAGATCAATGGCCATCTGTTCCCCATCAACCAGCAGAAGATGGACAATCCCACCATCAAGGCACTGCTGGCCGAGGTGGTCTCGGCGGAACAGCTGCTCGACCTGGAACGCAACCACGAGCTCAACATGGGAATTCCGGTGGCGGGCGTCGGCAGCTTCCGGCTATCGGCGTTCCGCCAGCGCGGCAGCCTGTCAGCCGTGTTCCGTTTCATTCCCGGCGATATACCCAGGCTCGGCGACCTGCATGTGCCGCCGGTCCTGGGCGATATCATCATGGAGAAGCGTGGCCTGGTACTCGTCGTGGGCGCCACCGGTTCGGGCAAATCGACCACCATCGCGGCGATGCTCGATCATCGCAACGCCCTCAAGTCGGGCCATATCCTGACGCTCGAGGATCCGATCGAATTCCTGTTCACGAACAAGAAGTCCATCGTGAATCAGCGCGAAATCGGCACCGATGCCGAAAGCCTGAAAGTCGCGCTGCGCAATGCGCTGCGCCAGGCGCCAGATTGCATCCTGATCGGCGAGATCCGCGACAAGGAAACCATGTCGGACGCGCTTGCCTATGCCCAGTCGGGGCATCTCGTGGTTGCGACCCTGCACGCGAACAACAGCTACCAGGCGATGACGCGGATCATCAACTTCTACCCGCTGGAGACGCGCCCCTCGCTGTTGTCGGACCTGGCCGTCACCATCAAGTCGGTCGTCTCGCAGAGACTGGTGCAAGCCAAGGATCAGGGTCGCAGGCCCGCGGTGGAAGTGCTGCTGAACACGCGTCATATCGCCGAGCTGATCGAACAGGGCGAAATCAGCCAGATCAAGGAAGCAATCGAAAAAAGCATGTCGCCGGGGTCGCAGACTTTCGAACAGGCCCTCATGCAGCTCATCAAGGAAGGCGTCATCACGCAGGAAGAAGCGCTGGCCAATGCCGATTCCGCAACCAATCTTTACTGGCTGCTCAACAACAGCGAAAACGGCAAGCAGGCCCTGCCGAAACCGGAAGAGCGCAAGAAGGACGACGGCCCTACTTATACTGAATTCACGCTGGACGTATAAAGCGCCGGCACGCATCCAATGACCATTACCCTCCACGGCATCCCCAATTGCGACCAAGTCAAGAAGGCCCGCACCTGGCTCGACGCACACGGCGTCGCCTATACCTTCCATGATTTCAAAAAGGCCGGCCTCACGCGCGAAATGATAGGCCGCTGGCTGGCGGATACCGCCTGGGATGTGCTCGTCAACCGCAAGGGCACCACCTGGCGCGCGCTGCCGGATGAGCGCAAGGCCGCCATTAGCGATGCCGCAAGCGCGACGCAGCTCATGCTCGAAGCGCCATCGATCATCAAGCGGCCGGTGCTGACCGGCGCCGGCGCCACGCAGGTCGGATTTTCCGACGCCCTCTATCAACAGATTTTCAAGAAGTGAATCATGAGCAGAACGCTTGCCCTGACCGAGGAGCTGATCGCCCTCTCCTCCGTCACTCCGGACGATAAAGGCTGTCAGCAGCGCCTGATCGAATTGCTCACGCCGCTGGGATTCGAGTGCGAATCCATCCAGTCGGGCAACGTCACCAACCTGTGGGCGCGCAAGGGAACGCGGCAACCATTGCTGGTGTTCGCCGGCCATACCGACGTGGTACCGACCGGTCCGGTTGAAAAGTGGGGATCCGATCCTTTCAAGCCCACCCATCGGGACGGCAAGCTGTACGGGCGCGGCGCGGCCGACATGAAAACCTCGATCGCGGCGATGGTCGTCGCGGTAGAGGAATTCACCGCGGCGCATCCGGGCCATCGAGGATCGATCGGCTTCCTGATCACGAGCGAC
>JAQGLQ010000232.1 GCA_028292785.1 Noviherbaspirillum sp.
AGGATGTCGCGCAGAGCGGCGGCCTGCGGGCTGGTGACGATGCCGATGGTCTTCGCGAAATACGGCAGCGGCTTCTTGCGAAGCGGATCGAACAAGCCTTCGGCGTTGAGCTGCTCCTTTAACCGCAAAAAAGCTTCGTACAGGTTGCCAATCCCGGCCCGGCGGATCGCTTCCACATTGAGCTGGTAATCGCCGCGCGGCGCATAGAGCGTGACCAGGGCCCTAACTTCCACCTTGTCGCCTTCGCGCGGCATGAAGCCCGCATATTGAGAACGTCCCCGGAACATCACGGCGCGAACCTGGGCTGCGTCGTCCTTGAGCGTGAAATACCAGTGGCCCGAGGCGGCGCGCGTGAAATTCGAGATCTCGCCCGAAATCCATGCAAGCGGGAAACTGCGTTCAAGCAGCCGCGAAACTGCCTGATTGAGTGCCGAGACAGTCAGCACGCCGGGGGTCTGATTGGTTGATTCCTTGATATCGCTATCGGTCATGCAGTCTTTCCTTGAGGAAGCTATCCACAGTTCTTTGTTTCTGTAATCCACATGTCATAAAAAAGCATATGCTATGGAGGATTTTGCTAAGTTATTGAATTAAAAAGAAAAATCCATAGTGCAACACTTATGGGCAGTTCAAAAAAACGCTTACAAATCAAGTAGTTTGGGTATGGGAGCGCGACTTACGCACATTGTTATCCACAGAAAGTGTGGTTAAGTACCGGAAGCGCCAATGTTAAACATGCTTGCCCCTGAAGGCACGAAAGGATACATTCTGCATCCGACCGAATTTGCATCAAGAGGCCTGTTTTGCTCTCCATTATTCAATCTGCGGGCTGGCCGATCTGGCCCCTGCTGATCGCTTCCGTTATCGCTTTGGCATTAATTATCGAACGCATCATGTATTTGCGGCGGCCACGCATTCTGCCGCCCAACCTGCTTGACGAGGTCATCCGGGTATACCACAACGGCAAGATCTCCCCCGAGATCGTCAAGAATCTCGAGCAGAATTCCCCGCTTGGCCGCGTACTCGCGGCGGGACTGCGCAATGTCCACACGCCCCGCGACGTCATGAAGGAGTCCATCGAGGAAGCAGGGCGCGGCACCGCGCACGAACTGGAACGGTTTCTCACGACCCTCGGTACGATCGCCACGCTTGCGCCGCTGATGGGCTTGTTCGGCACCGTCGTCGGGATGATCGAGATTTTCGGCGCGCAAGATGCGACCGGCACAAATCCGGCGCAGCTGGCGCATGGAATTTCAGTAGCCTTGTACAACACCGGATTCGGACTCGCGATCGCCATGCCGACGCTGGTTTTCTATCGCCATTTCCGCGCCTTGGTCGACAGTTTCATCGTCGATATGGAGCAGCAGGCGATCAAGTTCGTCGATACGGTGCACGGCGATCGCAAGTAAAGGAACAGGCATGGCAATGAATTTCCGAAGAGGCAAGGGACGCGAAGACCCGGAAATCAACCTCATTCCCTTCATCGATGTGCTGCTGGTGATCTTGATCTTCCTAATGGTCACGACCACATACAGCAAATTTACTGCTTTGCAGATTACCTTGCCGACCGCCGATGCTGAAAAGGCGATCGAGCGCCCGTCCGAAATCAATGTGGCGGTCGATTCGCAGGGACGTTATGCAATCAATAACGCCCAGGTCTCGGCGCGCGATGCCGCAGGGCTGGCTGATGAGTTAAGAAACATTGTCGCCAGAGATCAGCCGGCGAAGAATGCGGTCATCATCATCAACGCCGATGCCACGGCCGCGCATCAATCAGTGATCAACGTGCTGGAAGCAGCGCGGCTTGCCGGTTTTGATAAGGTCACATTCGCGGCGCAGACCAGCGGCAAGAAGTGACGGAAGAGCACTTTGCCCTTACAGCGATCGCCACTTGAAAACATCCTGCCGCAAGCATGGATGCGCCGGGGATTTGTGGCGTGGGTGCTGTTGCCGGTGTCCCAGATTTTCTCGCTGCTGGCCGCATTGCGACGGGCCCTGTATGTGGCAGGTCTGTTGAAGGTTGCCCGCATTCCGGTTCCGGTGATCGTCGTCGGCAATATTTTCGTCGGAGGCACCGGGAAAACGCCATTTACGATCTGGCTGGTCGATTGCTTGCGGCGCGCCGGTTTTTTCCCTGGCGTCATTTCGCGTGGCTACGGTGCGCGAAATGACAAGCCGCAGTCCGTCAGCGAGTTCTCCGCGCCCGAGACCGCGGGCGATGAGCCCATATTGATCGCAACGCGTGCAGGGTGTCCGGTAGTCGTCTCGCGCGATCGCGCGGCCGCGGCGCAAGCCCTGCTGCAAGCCTGCCCCGAAGTCAATATCATCGTGTCCGACGATGGATTGCAGCACTATGCTCTTGGGCGCGACATGGAAATCGTGCTGTGCGACGGGCGCGGTAACGGGAATGGCTGGCTGCTTCCCGCCGGGCCGCTGCGCGAGCCACCGTCGCGGCGGCGCGACTTTACCGTATTCAATGGCAAGCAGAGGCCTATAGACATTCCGCCCGATGCCTTTCGGATGCAGCTGGTGGGCGAATCGGCGGAACGTCTTTTCGATCGCACGCAGAAAGTCGCGTTGCATGAAATCGCAGCGTTTCCGGTCGGGACAGGCGCATGCGCGCGGGTGCTTGCGGCGGCCGGCATCGGCAATCCGGCGCGATTCTTTACGCTGTTGCACGATGCGGGCATAGATTTCGATGAGATGCCGCTGCCGGATCATTATGATTTTGCCGAGAATCCGTTCGCGGCAACACAGGCCGATGTCATCCTGATCACCGAGAAGGATGCAGTAAAATGTGCGCAGACCGATGCATTGAGAGACGACCCGCGCATATGGGTCGTTCCCGTGACAGCACGCATCGATGGCGGGCTGGCTGAACGAATTGTGGAGAAATGTCGTGGATTCCCGACTGCTTGATATTCTGGTATGCCCTATCTGCAAGGGCCCGCTTGATTACGATAAGACCGCGCAGGAACTGATATGCAAGCCCGACAGGCTGGCATATCCGATCCGCGACGGCATTCCCATCATGTGGGCGGATCAGGCACGCGACGTGAACGCCGCACCGAAGCTGGCGTCGCCGGGACCATGACGATGTCGAGCGCGCATTGCTTCTGCCCGAGCACCATGCCTCATGAGACGGTTGCCGTCGTCGTTCTCGTCCGAACAAATCAATCCGACTAGCACGATGTTCTTCACCATCATCATTCCCGCCCGGCTGGCATCGACGCGGCTTCCCGAAAAGCCGCTCGCCGATCTTGGCGGCAAGCCCATGGTTGTGCGGGTCGCCGAGCGTGCTGCGCAATCCGGTGCGGCCAGCGTTGTCGTGGCGACCGATCATGCCGATATCGTCGCGGCCTGCAGGCAGCACGGTGTAGAGGCGTTGATGACGCGCTCCGATCATCCTTCAGGCACCGACCGCATCGCGGAGGTGGCGCATGCGATGGCATTGCCGGCCGATGCCGTGGTCGTCAATGTGCAGGGAGATGAGCCGCTGATCGATCCCGCGTTGATTGCTTCCACAGCCGCTCTGATCCGTGACGGCGTGCCGATGGCGACCGCGGCACATCCGCTCACCGAGAGCGATGATGTGTTCAATCCGAATGTGGTGAAGGTCGTGCTGGACAAGACGGGGAGGGCGCTTTATTTTTCGCGCGCCGCCATTCCCTGGCATCGCGACGGTTTTGCCAGGTCCAAGGATTCGCTTCCGCCCGGCTACCAGCCGCTGCGCCATATCGGCCTTTATGCATACAGCAACGCGTTCCTGCAGAACTATCCTCGGCTTCCCCTGTCGCCGCTGGAGCAGATCGAAGCGCTGGAGCAGCTGCGCGTGCTGTGGAATGGCTTCCCGATCGCGGTGCACGTATCGCCGACGGCACCAGCCGCGGGTGTGGATACGCCTGACGATCTCGCCCGCGTACGCAGATATTTCGGTGGCTGAGTAGGCGAAAATCAAGGCTCGGGCATCGGTTCGGTGAAATTCTGTGGTAAGTTTCGTGCAAACTTGGTGTGATAAAAAGGGCATGCCTATAGCGCCATCGCCGTGACACCAGAAACCGCAATAGAATTTAAAACTAGTTAGGAAAAATACATGCGCCTCATCCTTCTCGGAGCGCCCGGTGCCGGTAAAGGCACGCAAGCTAATTTCATCAAGGAAAAGTACGGTATCCCGCAGATTTCAACCGGGGACATGCTGCGCGCGGCGGTCAAGGAAGGCACGCCGCTCGGCCTGGAAGCAAAAAAGGTGATGGACGCCGGCGGCCTCGTCTCGGATGACATCATCATTGGCCTGGTCAAAAACCGCCTTGCGCAGCCGGACTGCGCCAAGGGTTATCTCTTTGATGGATTTCCCCGCACCATTCCACAGGCTGATGCAATGAAGGACGCAGGTGTCGGCATCGATTACGTGCTCGAGATCGATGTTCCGGATGACGCCATCATCGAACGCATGAGCGGACGTCGTGTGCATCAGCCGTCCGGCCGTACCTACCACGTCAAGTTCAATCCGCCTAAAGTCGAAGGCAAGGACGATGTCACAGGCGAAGACTTGATCCAGCGTGATGACGATCATGAAGAGACCGTCAAGAAGCGTCTCTCTGTGTACCACAATCAGACCGAAGTGCTGGTCGACTACTACAATAAATGGGCAAAATCCGGCCAGCCTGGCGCGCCGCAATATCGCAGAATATCGGGCGTCGGCCCGGTCGAAACGATTCGCGACAAAGCCTTTGCGGCATTGGAACAGTAAAGACAAAAAGCGGACCATGTGTCCGCTTTTTGTTTTCATCGGATATCGGAACAGGCCCCAAGTTAGCCAAGCCTGAATCCTGCATGCCGGCATCAGCCGGGTAGCGGAAAGTTTTGCGGTACGTAGTACCCATGGAATGACGACAGCAGATTCACGTCTCAGCAGGAATTTGCCGTCGCCGTTCTCCGGAACGTCGTAGTTGTTTTAACTTTGTCGTATACAACATGGAGGAGAACAAATGGCAACAGGTTTATGGTTTGCTGTCGGATGCGGCCTGATCGCGGTCATCTATGGCCTGATTACCCGAGGCTGGATACTGAAGCAGGATCCCGGGAATGCTCGAATGCAGGAGATTGCCGCGGCAATTCAACAGGGCGCCGCGGCTTATCTTGCGCGACAGTACCGCACAATTGCCATTGTCGGCGTTGTCCTGTTCATCATCATTGCGGTTGTTCCCGGATTGGGGATCTACACTGCGCTGGGCTTTCTGATTGGCGCCGTGCTATCGGGCGCCTGCGGTTTCATCGGCATGAACGTCTCGGTGCGCGCCAACGTACGCACCGCTCAGGCCGCGACCAGGGGCATGAATGAAGCGCTCAACGTGGCATTCAAGGGCGGCGCAATCACCGGCATGCTGGTCGTCGGCCTCGGTCTGCTTGGCGTTACGCTTTTCTATTGGCTGCTGGCTTCGCGCAGCGGCAGCGGCGTGTCCGCGCATGATGTGCTGAAGCCCCTGATCGGCCTGGGGTTTGGCGCCTCGCTGATTTCGATCTTCGCGCGTCTCGGCGGCGGTATCTTCACCAAGGGCGCCGATGTCGGCGCGGATCTCGTCGGCAAGGTGGAAGCCGGCATTCCGGAAGACGATCCGCGCAACCCGGCGGTGATTGCCGACAATGTCGGCGATAACGTGGGCGATTGCGCGGGCATGGCGGCCGACCTGTTCGAAACCTATGTTGTCACATTGATTGCAACGATGTTGCTCGGCGCGTTGGTGGTCAAGGGCGCCGAAATGGAAGCGATCCTTTATCCATTGCTGCTTGGCGGGGTCTCGATACTTGCTTCCATCGTTGGATGCTCGATGGTGAAAGCCAAACCGGGCAAGAAAATCATGTCGGCTCTGTACACGGGACTGTGGTGGGCGGCGGGCCTGTCCCTGATCGGTTTTGCGATCGTGACGTGGCGGGTCATGCCTGAAGCCATGCGCGTGCCGATGATGGGTTCGGCAATTGTCGGCATTGTGCTGACAGGGTTGATGGTGTACATCACCGAGTACTACACCGGGACCGATTTCAAGCCGGTACGCCATATCGCGGAAGCATCGACCACCGGACACGGCACCAACATCATCGCCGGTCTCGGCGTATCGATGAAATCCACCGCCTATCCGGTATTGGCCGTGTGCGCCGCAATTCTCGCGTCGTACTGGCTTGCCGGATTGTATGGCGTTGCGATCGCCGCAACGTCCATGCTGTCGATGGCCGGCATCATCGTTGCGCTCGACGCCTACGGCCCCATTACCGACAACG
>JAQGLQ010000243.1 GCA_028292785.1 Noviherbaspirillum sp.
TGATCTCGGGATTTGCGCTGGTCATATGCGTGGGCGGCCCCTTCCTCGCCAGCTGGACCACCGCGATCGAGCGGCGCAAGCTGTTGACCGCGGCGCTGGCTTTATATGCGGTCATGCATCTGGCGGCCGCGCTCGCGCCCGACTACAACAGTCTGCTCGTCGCGCGCATGGTCACGGCAGTCGGCGCGGCGGTTTTCACGTCGCAGGCGGCAGCTACCGTCGGCCTCATGGTGTCGCCCCGGTCGCGCGGAAAGGCGGTCGGGTTGGTGTTTCTCGGATGGTCGGTCGCATCCGTCCTCGCCACGCCTCTCAGCGCCTATCTCAGCGCCCACATCGGCTGGCGGCCGACCATGGCGCTGGTCAGCGCGCTGGCGGCGGTATGCGCCGTCGGCGTCTGGAAGCAGATTCCGGCCAAGCTGTATGTCGCACCCATGGACCGCGCCGCCTGGCGCGCCCTGGTGACCAATGTCCCGCTGCTCCTCGTCGTTGCCGTCACCGCCATCCAGGCGCTCGGCTTTTTCGGCATATTTTCCTATATGGCGCTGGTACTGAAAGACTCCCTGCATGCCTCGCCGACGCTCATCAGCGGCTTGTTCTTCTGTTTCGGCGCGTCCGCCGTCTTCGGCAACCTCATCGGCGCCCGCGTCATGGATAAGTTCGGCCCGATCCGGGTCGGTCTCGCCGGCATGGGATGCATGGCGACCGCCATGATCCTGTGGAAGCTGACGCATGGCTCGGTGGCGCTGACGGTGGTGGTCATCATGCTATGGGGCCTGGGATGTTTTTCGGTGAACAGCTCGCAGCAGGCCCGGCTGATCTCGATGGCGCCCAAGCTCGCTTCGGCGTCGGTGGCGCTGAACTCGTCCGCGATTTATTTCGGACAAGGGATGGGGGCATTCATCGGCGGCCTGATCATATCGTCCGAGGGTACCGCCAACCTCGGCTTCTACGGTAGCGTCCCGATGATCTGCGGCATCGCCGCCTCGCTGCTCGCGGCCTCGCTGTCGGGCCGACGCACGGCGGCGGCATGAAGCTGTTGAGCGTCAACGTCGCCATCGTGAGCGACCTTTTCGAGGACCGCTCGCCCGGCGCGCGTCGCGTCGCGACCGGGATTCACAAGCACGCGGTAAGCGGCGCCGTCATCGCGAACGCGCTCGGCCTGGAGGGCGATCAGCAGGCCGACCGGAAGCTCCACGGCGGCCCGGACAAGGCGGTGTATGCCTATCCCTCGGAGCATTACGCATTCTGGATCGCGCAGCGCATGGCGTCGTACCGGACCGGGCCGTTGCCGCCGGGTTCGATGGGCGAGAACCTGACACTGGAGGGTTTGCTGGAAAGCGGAGTGTGGGTCGGCGACCGGCTTCATATAGGCGGCGCCGTGTTCGAAGTCACCGAGCCGCGCTCGCCATGCTTCAAGTTCAATGTAAAGATGGATCTGCCGCACGCATCGAAGCTCATGCTCCAGTCCGGCTGTACCGGCTTTTACCTGCGCGTGGCGCAGCCCGGCGTGGTATGCGCCGGCGACGCGGTCGAGCTGAGGCCCGGCCCACGCGCCTTCTCCATCGCGCGCATCAACGAACAGCGTCGGAAGGGGCGCCAGCAGGATCTGTTTTGACGCGCGTCCTGATGGTGGCCCGGCCGCCGGTCCACAGACGGGCCCAACCCGGCGGCCACGGCAGCGCCGGACCCGTGTATTCCGGCACGCCGCGCCGGACAGGGATGACCGGCAGGCTGTCCGGCACCGGTCCATCCCGGTAATCCCATCCGATGGTGTAGGCATAGTTGGGCAGCAAGGCTTCGCACACCGCGTCAAACCACGCGGTGTGGTCTTCATCGCGGCCCAGCGCCTGCGCCAAGCCCTGCGGGTCGAATTGCGCGAGCGCGCTCGCCAGTTCCTGAGCGGTCGCGCCGGGCGCGTCGCCCCATCCCATGATCGGATTGAAATTGTAGTCCGCGCCGGAGCCGTACCAGCCTTCGCGCCATGGACGCTCTATCCAGTTGCGCTGCCCGGTGAACAGATGCCAGCGCCAGTGCAGCCCGGATGGCTTCGGCCAGCTATAGAGATACAGGCGCTGGTACCCGGCGCGATGCAGTTCGCGCACCATCGCCATCATCCGCGCGTGTGGCATGCGATCCGGCGGCGCGCGCCGAAAACGGATCGGCTCTCCATCCGCATGCTGAAGCTCGTCGGTGGACATATTCAGGTCCAGCGTGCGGACCTCGCTGCCGAACCGGACCGATACCCAGCCGGTCAGCAGATTGACGGATGTGATGACTCCATAGCCTCGATAGCGATGGAAGACGACGGTACCTGGCGCAACTGGTTTCATTGATAAGAATGCAAAAAGTCATGGTTTCCCGCGCCGCGCGTCAAAGGACTGCGGAGACTGCGCGTCGTTCGGACGCGGCGCGTGATTCGGATCATCGCATGCGGGATGCGGTTGCGGCGACGGCGACTGCTTCAAACTGCCTCGCCTCGCGCAACCATGGCGGCAAGCGTCGTGGAAGATGAATTGGCTGTGCAAATTCGTGTCGCAACTGCCGTCAGACTAGAACCGATGCAATGAGTTCAAGTGTCCGCGATTCCTCAAGCTCGATCGCGCGCCGCATGCACAACCAGATTATCAGGTGACACCGTTTCCCGTTAGAACATGATAGGGAACAGGTCTCGCATGCGCGGTTCAATGGCGCCACTGCGAATTGGCCAGCGTCTATTTCGTTTTTTCCGATGTCAATCATCCGCCTCCCCCTGCCAGTGCCGACACGGCTCGTGATGTCTTTTCCTTGTATCCAATTCCCGCACATCTTCAATTTGTTTCCAACACGCAACACGCCAGTCCCAATTGGCCTATCTTCTTGCGTTAGTGAATGCTCACTGATGCTCTGCGGATATAACTTTGTAACAAGTTGAAACAGTTTCCGCAGGTCCAGACGGCATCATGTCGCCGCCGGTTTTCCAACTTGAAAGTTGTGCATCTCTTTCGGCAGCTGCCAGCGACACAGCAAGATTATTTCAGGGAAAGTAAAAATGTCTTTTATCAAACGGCAATGGGTGCCCGCATTATTAATGTCGTTCATGCTGGCCGCCTGCGGCGGGGGTGCCGGGTCGGACGCAAACACGGCCAGTTCCGGAAATCCGGCAGCCGCTTCCCAAGCCCTGATCAAGATGGAGCCGGGCGCGCCGCAAGAATCCGGCGACAGCGCCACGGACAGCATTACCTGGTTCAATATCCGGCGCAAACAGGCCGGCCTGGAAGCCCTGACCCGCAACACGAAAATCGATGCCGCTGCGCTCGGCCACTCCAATTATCAAACTTACCATGGCATTACGCACGAACAGGACAGCACCAAGAGCGGCTTCACCGGAGCCAACGCCGGCGACCGCCTGAAGGCCGCGGGATATGCATTTTCAAAACCATATTACGCTTACGGAGAAGTCATTGTCCGTAGCGGCAATCCTTCAGGCTATGCCGGTTCCGAGGAACTCATCGCCGCGATCTATCACCGTTTTGTCATCTTCGAGCCTGCGTTCAAGGAAGTCGGCGCCGGTGCCGCCACCGCATCGAACCGCTCCGTGTACATCACGACCAATTTCGCCGTCGACGGTCTCAAACGAGCTCTGGGTGTCGGCGGCACGACCGTGTATCCGTTCGCGGATCAGGCTAACGTCGCAAGAAATTTCTACAGCGACACAGAGTCGCCCGACCCTGTGGAAAGCAGGAATGAAGTGGGCTATCCGATCAGCATTCAGACGGATATCACCGGCAGCATCGTTGTAAATAGTTTCACCGTGCGGCCACGCGGCGGCGCAGCACTTCCGGTATTCCTTCTGAGTAAGGCAACGGACGCGCATACTCCTGATTCGGCTGCAGCCATCATTCCCGAGAATCCATTGGCGGCCGGCACCACGTACGACGTGCAGTTCACCGGCATCGTCGACGGTGTCAACGTCAACCGTTCCTGGTCTTTCAAAACACAATGAGACACCGCCCGGCAGCGCCGCGTCATGGTAGTCCGGTTTCCAGAACCTTCAATAAAAACAAGCTGCATGCGGCCTTGTGCATGGCTGCATCCGCAGCCCTCAGCCTCTCTTTGCTCATCTGGGCAGTCGGCAAACTGATATAGCCTTTCCTTGCATGCCGTGGGCAGCCGGCATCGCCATTACATTGTTGCGGAACATTCATCAGTCTCCTGTCTCCAAGTGGTTTTCCGGCACCCGATGAAGGAGACGAACATGGCGGCAGTAACCTACAAAAAGGCGGA
>JAQGLQ010000248.1 GCA_028292785.1 Noviherbaspirillum sp.
CGTCACCAGCGGCGCCTATCGCGACTGGGTGCAGCGGCAGTACGCGACATGAAGATTCTTCTGCTCGGAAAAAACGGTCAGGTCGGCTGGGAGCTGCAGCGCGCGCTCGCGCCCCTGGGCGAGCTGATCGCGCTGGGACGCCAGGAAGCGGACCTGGAAGACCATGAAGGCCTGCGCCGCATCGTGCGCGACATACGGCCCGGCGCGATCGTCAATGCCGGCGCCTATACCGCCGTCGACAAGGCTGAATCGGAGGCCGACAAGGCCGCTCGAATCAATGCCGGGGCGCCCGGCGTGCTGGCCGAAGAGGCGCGCCGCCTGAATGCGTGGCTGGTCCACTATTCCACCGACTATGTGTTCGATGGGCGGAAATCTTCCCCTTACGGAGAAGACGACGCGGCCGGGCCATTGTCAGTGTACGGACGAACCAAGCTGGAGGGCGAACAGGCGATCCGCCACGCCGCTCCGGCGCACCTGATCTTGCGCACCAGCTGGGTGTATGCGGCGCGCGGCGGAAATTTCGCGAAGACCATGCTGCGCCTGGCGAAGGAGAGGGATCAGCTGAAGGTGGTCGCGGACCAGCATGGCGCGCCGACCAGTGCGGAGCTGATCGCGGACGTCACGGCCCTTGCCCTGTATCGCGTCATGCATGCGAACGACGATGCAAGACAGGCATTGTCCGGCACCTATCATCTCGCCGCCGCAGGGCAGACGACCTGGCACGGCTACGCGCAGCATGTGCTGGCCGCGGCGCGGGCCAGGGGCATGGCGCTCAAGGCCGGCCCCGAATCGGTGTTGCCGATCGAAACCGAAGCCTATCCGACGCCCGCCGCGCGTCCCAAAAATTCATGCCTGAATACGGCTAAAATCACCGGCGCCTTCGGTCTGCATCTGCCCGACTGGCGCTATCACGTACAGCGGCTGATGGATGAAATCACCCCACAGGGAGCGACATGAAACGCAAAGGCATCATACTCGCGGGTGGTTCCGGCACCCGCCTTTATCCGGCGACCATCGCGCTGTCGAAGCAATTGCTGCCGGTGTTCGACAAGCCGATGATCTACTATCCGCTCAGCACGCTCATGCTGGCCGGAATCCAGGACATCCTGATCATTTCGACGCCGCAGGACACGCCGCGCTTCGAACAGCTGCTCGGCGACGGTTCGCAGTGGGGCATGCGGTTTTCCTATGCGGTGCAGCCGTCGCCCGACGGACTGGCGCAAGCCTTCACGATCGGCGAGCCGTTCATCGGTGATGACCTGTCGGCCCTGGTTTTGGGCGACAACATTTTTTACGGTCATGATTTTCAGGCCCTGCTCGACAATGCGATGCAACGCGATGAAGGCGCGAGCGTATTCGCCTACCACGTGCAGGACCCGGAGCGCTACGGCGTGGTCAACTTCGACGCGCAGGGCAAGGCGCTGTCCATCGAAGAAAAGCCGCAGACGCCGAAATCCAACTATGCGGTTACCGGCCTGTATTTCTATGACCGCCAGGTAGTGGATTTCGCGAAGAGCCTCAAGCCATCCGCGCGCGGCGAACTCGAGATCACCGACCTGAACCGCCTGTATCTCGAACGCGGCACGCTCTCGGTCGAGATCATGGGCCGCGGCTATGCATGGCTGGATACCGGCACCCATGAATCGCTGCTCGACGCCGGCCAGTTCATCGCGACCATCGAAGCGCGCCAGGGGCTCAAGGTCGCGTGTCCCGAGGAAATCGCCTACCGGCGCAAATGGATCAACGCCGAGCAGCTCGAGAAGCTGGCGTTCCCGATGACCAAGAACGGCTACGGCCATTACCTGCGGCGCGTATTGAAGGAGACCGTGTTCTGATGAAAGCCACGCCGTCAGCCATACCCGATATCGTCCTGCTCGAGCCGCGCGTCTTCGGCGACGAGCGCGGGTACTTCTTCGAGAGTTACAACGAGCGGCAGTTCGAGCAGGCAATGGGCCTGAAACTCGACTTCGTGCAGGACAACCAGTCGCGTTCCGCGAGGAATGTGCTGCGCGGTCTTCACTATCAGATCGACCGGCCGCAAGGCAAACTGGTGCGCGTGCTCGCGGGTGAGATATTCGACGTCGCCGTCGATGTCCGCAAGTCGTCGCCGACCTTCGGCAAATGGGTGGGCATGACGCTGTCGGCGGAGAATTTCCACCAGCTATGGATACCGCCCGGCTTCGCGCATGGGTTTGCGGTGCTGAGCGAGAGCGCGGACATCCTCTACAAAACCACCGATTATTACGCGCCCCAGTTCGAGCGCTGCATTGCGTGGAACGATCCGGCCATCGGCATCGAATGGCCGATACAGTCGGAGCCGGTGCTGTCGGCGAAGGATAAGGCGGGGTTGCCGCTGGCGCAGTCGGAATTGTTCGACTAGAGCGATTTCAGCCTGACTGTGAGGGTAGCGAAGCGGTCTGCCGCGTGGATCGGAAGTGAGTGCAAGGCGCCGAGCGCAGACAGGCTGGGCGCCTGTCGAGCATCGGCAACGCCGCAATCGCTTTCGAGCAACCGGCAGAACCCGCACAGTCAGGCTGAAACCGCTCTAACCACAAGAAACAACAAGTAAATGCAAGAGGCTGGCTGACGGTGCGCCGTGATCGCGCCGGCTTCCCCGCATAGTTCACATAGCACTCAGGGAGAATGCAATGCCATTGCGCATCCAGTACAACCAAT
>JAQGLQ010000253.1 GCA_028292785.1 Noviherbaspirillum sp.
TCCTTAGTCTTCGTAGTTTCAGACGCCCGCCGGCAGCCGCAGGTGCCAATCGGTTGCGCGCTGATACTGATGCGCGACATTGAGCAGCTTCGCTTCGTCGAAATAATTGCCGATGATTTGCAGGCCGACCGGACGCCGCGCATTTTTTTCACCCTGTCCGAAACCGACCGGGATCGACATGCCCGGCAGTCCGGCGAGACTGGTGGAGAGCGTGAAGATGTCGGCCAGATAATTCGCCACCGGGTCGTCCGCCTTGTCGCCGAGGTCCCATGCCACGGTCGGCGCGACCGGGCCCATGATCACGTCGCACTGCTTGAACGCTTCCTGAAAATCCTGCGCGATCAGGCGGCGGATTTTTTGCGCCTGCAGGTAATACGCATCGTAATAGCCGTGCGACAGCACATAAGCGCCCACCAGGATGCGCCGCTTGACCTCTTCACCGAAACCCTCGGCGCGGCTCTTGCGGTACATCTCCGCGAGATCCTTGTAGTCCCCGGCGCGGTGTCCGTAGCGCACGCCGTCGAAGCGGCTCAGGTTGGACGACGCTTCGGCCGGCGCGATGACGTAGTACACCGGTATCGACAGTTCGGTTTTGGGCAGAGAGATGTCGACCAGCGTCGCGCCCAGCTTTTCATATTCGGCTAGCGCACCACGCACCGCCTGCTCGACATCGGATGCCAGGCCCTTGCCGAAGTATTCACGCGGCACGCCGATTTTCAGGCCCTGCAGGCTGGCGTTCAAGTCGCGCGTGAAGTCTTCCTTGTCGCCGCCTTTTCCGGGTTCGAGGCTGGTTGAATCGCGCGGATCGAAGCCCGCCATCGCATTGAGCAGCAGCGCGCAGTCTTCCGCCGATTGCGCCATCGGTCCGCCCTGGTCGAGCGACGAGGCGAACGCGATCATGCCGTAGCGGGATACGCGGCCGTAGGTCGGCTTGATACCCGTCACCCCGCAGAACGAGGCGGGCTGGCGGATCGAACCGCCAGTGTCGGTCGCGGTGGCCGCCGGCGCCAGCCGCGCCGCGATCGCCGCCGCCGAACCGCCCGATGAGCCGCCCGGCACCGCATCGCGGTCCCATGGATTTCTGACCGGACCGAAAAACGAGTTCTCGTTGGACGAGCCCATGGCGAACTCGTCGCAGTTCAATTTTCCGAGCGTCACCATGCCTGCTGCGCGGAACTGTTCCACCACGGCCGCATCGAAAGGGCTTGTGTAATTGGCCAGCATTTTCGAGCCGGCGGTCGAACGCCAGCCTTGCGTGACGAATATGTCCTTGTGCGCAATCGGGATGCCGGTCAGCGGCGTGGTTTCATTTGTGGCAAGCCGTCGATCGGCGTCCGCCGCCTGCCGCAGGGTCAGCTCTTCATCGACATGGATGAATGCATTGAGGTCGCTCTGCCTGATCCGGCCGAGGAACAGCCGGGCGAGTTCGGTGGCGGAGATGTCCCTGGATTGCAGCAGCGTGGAAAGTTCTTTAAGCGATTTCGTATGCATGGATGGTTCGGTGCCGTTATTCGATGACTTTGGGGACCAGGTACAAGCCGTCCTGGGTGGACGGCGCCACTTTCTGGTAATCGCTGCGGCGATCGGGCTCGGTAACGGCATCCTCGCGCAGGCGCAGCGCCACATGGCTTTCATAGGCGGCGATGGGATGGTTCAGCGGTTCGACACCGGCGGTGTCGACCGCGCGCATCTGTTCGACGAGGGCAAAGATGCCGTTGAGTTTATCGAGCGTGCCGGCGGCCTGGTTTTCCGTCAGATCCAGTTGCGCCAGACGGGCGAGACGTTTAACGTCGGAGAGGTCAAGGGACATGTGGTGATCGCGCGGCAAGCCGTGCATGTATGTATTTTTAAAAAGGCAAAACGCATGTTAATTCTGATAAAAGCCCGGAAACCCTGGGCATTTAGCACTCATTTTTGGCGTTTCCGTCGGCAAATTTCAGTTGAATTATAAGGTAGAATGTCGGGTTAATGCCGTGCTGTCCCTCGCCGTCAGCCGCGCCGGCAGACTGAACCATCAACCCGGAAATGCTTAGCGCACCAGTGTTGCGCATCAGGACAATAATTCATGTTTGGATTTTTACGCAGTTATTTTTCTAACGACCTCGCGATCGATCTGGGTACGGCGAACACGCTGATCTACGTGCGTAACATGGGCATCGTGCTCGACGAGCCGTCGGTCGTTGCGATCCGCCAGCAGGGCGGTCCGAACGGCAAGAAAACCATCCAGGCTGTCGGCAAGGAAGCCAAGCAGATGCTGGGCAAGGTGCCGGGCAACATCGAAGCGATTCGTCCGATGAAAGACGGCGTAATTGCCGACTTCACTGTGACCGAGCAAATGCTCAAGCAGTTCATCCGCATGGTCCACGATTCCAAGCTGTTCAAGCCGTCGCCGCGCATCATCATCTGCGTGCCTTGCGGTTCCACGCAGGTCGAGCGCCGCGCAATCCGCGAATCGGCGCTCGGCGCCGGTGCGTCGCAAGTGTTTCTGATCGAAGAACCGATGGCAGCGGCGATCGGCGCAGGCCTGCCGGTATCGGATGCAACCGGCTCGATGGTGGTCGACATCGGCGGCGGTACCACCGAAGTCGGCATCATTTCGCTGGGCGGCATGGTGTACAAGGGTTCGGTGCGCGTCGGCGGCGACAAGTTCGATGAAGCCATCGTCAACTACATCCGCCGCAATTACGGCATGCTGATCGGCGAACAGACCGCCGAAATGATCAAAAAGGAAATCGGCTCGGCTTTCCCCGGTTCCGAGGTCAAGGAAATGGAAGTGAAGGGGCGCAACCTGTCGGAAGGCATCCCGCGTTCATTCACCATTTCCAGCAATGAAATTCTCGAAGCGCTGACCGATCCGCTGAACAACATCGTTTCTGCCGTCAAGAACGCGCTGGAGCAGACGCCGCCGGAACTGGGCGCCGATATCGCCGAGAAAGGCATGATGCTCACGGGCGGCGGAGCGCTGCTGCGCGATCTCGACCGCCTGCTGATGGAAGAAACCGGCCTGCCGGTCATCGTCGCCGAAGATCCGCTGACCTGCGTGGTGCGCGGTTCAGGCATGGCGCTGGAGCGCATGGACAAGCTCGGTTCGATCTTCTCCTACGAGTAATTCCCCTATTGTTGGACGAGGCGCCGCGCCCACTGCCGCGCGGCGCGCATCGGAGAAAGCCGCTGAGATCGTGAATCAATTGACCGTGCAGCCGATCTTGAGCCATCGACGCTCGCCATGCCGCATGCATGGCTCCGATACCCGATTCGCCGCAACGCTCCCGGAACGCTGGTAATCAAGTCCCGATGGAATACAGTCCGCCGCCACTTTTCAAGCAAGGAGCATCCGCGCGCGTCAAGGTGGTGTTCTTCACCCTGATCGCGCTGGTCCTGCTGCTCGCGGATACCCGCCTTCATGCTCTCGCGACCATCCGGCAAGTGGTGGGCACCGTGCTATATCCGCTGCAGGTGGCGGCCCTGGCGCCGCGCGATGCGGCTTACATGGTGGGCGATTATTTTTCCACGATCACTTCGCTGCAGCGGGAAAACGCCGGCCTCAGGCAGCAGCACGTCGCCAATGCGCAAACCCTGCAGCAGGCGCAGCAGTTGGCCGCGGAAAACGCGCAGCTGCGCAAGCTGCTCGCGGCCAACGAGCAATTGCCGGTCAAATCGATGATGAGCGAGATTCTTTACGATGCCCGCGATGCCTTTACCCGCAAGGTCATCGTCGACCGTGGCGCCGAGCATGGCGCTGTTCCCGGCCAGCCGGTGATCGACGACATCGGCGTGGTAGGGCAGGTGACCCGCGTTTTTCCATTCACGTCCGAGGTGACCCTGCTGACGGACAAGGACCAGGCGATTCCGGTGCAGGTCCTGCGCAACGGACTGCGCAGCGTCGCCTACGGCCAGGGCCATTCGGGTTCGCTCGACCTGCGCTTCATGCCCGTGAATGCCGATATCAGGAACGGCGACATCCTCGTCACCTCGGGTATCGACGGCGTCTATCCGGCCGGGCTGGCGGTCGCGAAAGTGGTGCAGGTCGAAAGCAGTTCGTCCGCCGCCTTTGCGCGCATCGCTTGTCAGCCGCTGGCGGGCATCGCTCGCCATCGCCAGTTGCTGATCCTGCTGTCCGAGTCCAGATTGCCGCCGCGGCCCGCGCCGGAAGAAACCCGGGACAAGAAGGAAAAGCTGGTCAAGCGACGCGTCGCCGATGGTTCCAGGGAAGCGCCGAAGGAGAGCGCGAAACCGGCGGCGGCTCCCGCATCCACTCAAAAGGCCCCGGCGCCATGAATCGTCCCCATTACATCCTGCTTCCCGCCAATCCGCTGTTCATCGCGGCGAGCATGTTCGTGGCGTTCATGCTCAACCTGCTGCCCTGGGGCCAATGGACCGGCGTGCCGGATTTCGTTGCGCTGGTGTTGGTATTCTGGAGCATTCATCAACCGCGCAAGGTCGGCATCGGCATCGCATTCCTGATGGGCTTGCTGATGGATGTCCATAACGCGACCCTGCTCGGCGAGAACGCGCTTTCCTACACGCTGGTTTCCTATTTCGCCATCATGATCCACCGCCGCGTGCTGTGGTTCCGGATGATCACGCAAGCCCTGCACGTCCTGCCGCTTCTGCTGACGATGCAAACCGTGCAACTTGTGATCAGGATATTGGTCAGTGGCCACTTTCCCGGCTGGCTTTACTATACCGAAAGCTTCGTGACGACTGCGTTGTGGCCCGTCGTCACCTCGATCCTGCTGGCGCCGCAGCGGCGCGCCACGGATCGTGACGATACCCGGCCCATCTGAATGCGTCGACAGGTTCCGGCTGCCTCCCTGACGGATCGAGAATGACTGAATTCAAGAACACTGAACGCGAAGTGTATTTGTTCCGCCTGCGGCTGTCGGCCGTGGGCGTGTTCGTGCTGGTCTGTTTCGGCCTGCTCCTCGCCCGTTTCATCTGGCTGCAGGTCTACCGGCACAACGACTATATGGGCCAGGCGGAAGACAATCGCATCTCGGTGGTTCCGGTGGTGCCGAACCGTGGCCTGATCCTCGATCGCAACGGCGTCGTCCTGGCCCGGAATTTTTCCGCCTACACCCTCGAGATCACCCCGTCCAAAACCCGGCAGCCGCTCGATGCGGTGATCGACGGCCTGTCGACGCTGGTCGATATTCAGCAGAAGGACAGGCGGCGTTTCCGGCGGCTCCTGGATGAAGCCAAGCATTTCGAAAGCGTGCCGATCAGGACCCGCCTCACCGACGAAGAAGTGGCCCGCTTCACCGCGCAGAGATACCGCTTCCCCGGCGTCGAGATCCAGGCGCGGCTGTTCCGTCAGTATCCCCTGGGCGCGACCGCTTCCCATGTGATCGGCTATATCGGCCGCATCAGCCAGAAGGACGCCGAAAAAATTGAGGAAATGGAGGAAGAGGCCGCCAACTACGCCGGCACTTCCCACATCGGCAAGGAAGGTCTCGAGAAGCGATACGAAAGGGAGCTGCACGGGAAAACCGGCTATGAAGAAGTGGAAGTCTCGGCCGGCGGCAGGGCGGTGCGCAATCTGTCGCACACGCCGGCCGTGCCGGGTCACAACCTGATCCTGTCGATCGACATCGAGCTGCAAAAAATCGTCGAGGAGGCATTCGGCGACCGGCGCGGCGCGCTGGTGGCGATCGAGCCCGCCACCGGCGACGTGCTCGCCTACGTATCCATGCCGACGTTCGACCCCAACCTGTTCGTGGACGGCATCGACTCGCAGAGCTGGAGCGAGCTCAACACCTCGCCCAACAAGCCGTTGCTGAACCGGCCGCTGATCGGCAGCTATCCGCCCGGTTCCACCTACAAGCCGTTCATGGCCCTGGCGGCACTCGAACTGGGCAAGCGCACGCCGTCGTCCGCCATCTCCGATCCCGGGTATTTCTGGTTCGGCAACCATAAATTCCGGGATGACAAGGAAGGCGGCCACGGCACGGTCGACATGTACAAGTCGATCGTGCATTCATGCGACACCTACTACTACCTGCTGGCGAATGATCTCGGCGTCGATGCCATCCACGATTTCATGAAGCCGTTCGGCTTCGGCCAGCTGACCGGCATCGATCTGGAACATGAACGACGCGGCGTGCTGCCCTCGACCGCATGGAAACGCAATGCATACAAGCGGCCGGAACAAAAGAGATGGTATGCCGGCGAAACGATTTCGATCGGCATCGGGCAAGGCTATAACTCCTTCACGCCCCTGCAACTGGCGCACGCCACCGCGATCCTCGCCAACAACGGCGTCGTGATGAAGCCGCACCTGGTGAAGGTCATCGAGAACGGCGGCACCAAGGAGCGTACGCTGACGGTGCCGAAAGAAAGCTACCGCATCAACCTCAAGCAGGAAAATATCGACGTCATCAAGCGCGCGATGGTGGGTGTCACCAAAGAAGGCACCTCGGCCCGCACCTTCGTCAACGCCGGCTATGTCTCCGCCGGCAAGACCGGCCCCGCGCAGGTGATCGCGATCAAGAAGAACGAAAAATACGACGCCAGCAAGATCGACGAATTCCATCGCGACCACTCGCTGTACACCGCGTTCGCGCCGGCCGACAACCCGCAGATCGCCATTGCCATCATCGTCGAGAACGGCGGCTTCGGCGCTACCGCCGCCGCCCCGATCGTCAAGGCCGCGCTTGACTACCATCTGCTGAAGAAGCGGCCGGAGAGCAAGGATGGCAAGGACAAGCCGCCGGCGGAAAAGGCCAGTCCCGCCGAAACGCGGCCGGCCGCGGAGCTGAAAGCCGAGTCGGAATCGATAGGCGGACCCAGGCCGGGTGCGGAGACCATAGGGAACAGGGAATGATCGCAACCACCAACCTCGCTCGCCGGCAGTCGATATTTCAGATCGTCAAACCGTATTTCAATGTGTTCGACGGCACGCTGGCGCTGATCATCTTCCTGATCCTGTCGGTCAGCACCGTGACCATGTATTCGGCGGGCTTCGATTTCGCCGGACGCATCGAAGACCATTTGCGCAATATCCTGATTTCGTTCGTAGTGATGTGGATATGCGCGATCATTCCGCCGCAAACCCTGATGCGGTTCGCCCTCCCGATCTATGTCGCCGGCATCGCGCTGCTGATCGGCGTCGCGCTGTTCGGCATCGTCAAGAAAGGCGCGCGCCGCTGGATCGATGTCGGTGTCGTGATTCAGCCTTCGGAAATCCTGAAGATCGCCGTGCCGCTGATGCTCGCCTGGTACTTCCAGAAACGCGAAGGCGTGATCAGATGGACCGACTTCTTGGTCGCCGGAATTCTGCTCGCGATCCCATTCGGCCTGATCGCGCGGCAGCCTGATCTGGGCACCGCGATCCTCGTGGGCGCGGCGGGCTTCTTCGTGATCTTTCTCGCCGGCCTGTCGTGGAAAGTCATTCTCACGCTCGCGGCGCTCGGCGGCGCCAGTCTTCCGGTGCTCTGGTCGATGCTGCACGACTACCAGCGCGAGCGCGTCATGACGCTGATCGATCCGACCACCGACCCGCTCGGCAAGGGCTTCCACATCATCCAGTCGACCATCGCCATCGGTTCCGGAGGCATCGCGGGAAAGGGATGGCTCAACGGTACGCAGACCCACCTCGAATTCATCCCGGAGCGCACGACGGACTTCGTCTTCGCCGTATTTTCGGAAGAATTCGGATTGATCGGCAATAGCATCCTGGTGCTGCTTTACGTGATGCTGATCGCGCGCGGCCTGCTGATCGCCGCGAACGCGCCGACCCTGTTCAGCCGCCTGCTTGCCGGAGCGCTCACCCTGATGTTCTTTACGTATGCGTTCGTCAACATGGGCATGGTCAGCGGCATCCTGCCGGTCGTGGGGGTGCCGCTGCCGTTCATGAGCTATGGAGGAACAGCCTTCATGACGCTCGGCCTCGCGATCGGAATGCTGATGAGCATTCAACGACACAGAAAGTTAGTGCAAAGCTAACGCCGGCATCCTCGCAAGGCGCGGCCTTGCGAGGATTTGCATTTCCTCGACGCATGCTGCGTTAAAATCGCTAGCCACAAGAAACAACAAGTAAATGCAAGAGGCTGGCTGACGGTGCGCCGTGATCGCGCCGGCTTCCCCGCATAGTTCACATAGCACTCAGGGAGAATGCAATGCCATTGCGCATCCAGTACAACCAAT
>JAQGLQ010000260.1 GCA_028292785.1 Noviherbaspirillum sp.
CCGAAGATTATTCACGCGCACGGCGAATCGTTAAAACGGATGAATTTTCATCCGTGTTTCGTTTGCGGCCTGTACAGCGGACGGCACATTTCGTCCTATATACGCGCAGCAACCGACTGACCCATGCCCGTCTCGGGATCGTCGCCGCCAAGCGGTTCGCGCCGCGCGCGGTCACCCGCAACACGATCAAGCGCGTCACGCGCGAGCTGTTCCGGCAGGCCGACCTGCCGGCCATAGACTGCATCGTGCGCCTGTCCAGGCCGGTCAACGGCAAGGATGGACCGGCAACGTCGGCCCGCCTGAAGGCCGAGCTGCGCACCGAACTCGCAAAGCTCCTCTTATCGCAAAGTGAATCGCAGGCGCATCAATGAAATCCCTTCTGCTTCTGCTGTTGCGTGGTTATCAGCTAGGAATCAGCCCGTTTCTCGGGCAGAATTGCCGCTTTTATCCGAGTTGTTCCCGATATGCCGTGCAGGCGATCCAGGAGCACGGCGCATGGAAGGGCAGCGTCCTGACCGCCAGACGCCTGTGCAAATGCCATCCGTGGCATCCGGGAGGGTCCGACCCGTTGCCGGAAAAAACGCCCGAACCTTCTTCTGCGACCGCCCGCGGTTGCAGGCACCCCTGATTTCTCACTTCTGATTATTCTCTAACCGACCAATACCTATGGATATCCAACGCACCGTCCTTTGGGTTGTGTTCTCGTTGTCCCTATTGATCCTGTGGGACAACTGGATGCGCTACAACGGCAAACAATCCATGTTCTTCCCGACCGCGACGCAGCAGGCCAAGCCGGCAGCCGCCGGCGCCGGCACTGCGCCGGCCACCCCTGGCAGGTCCGATGTGCCGCAGTCGTCCCTGCCCGCGGCAGCGGCGCCGGCATCGGCCGTGCCCGCCGGCACCGCCGCGGCGCCCAGCGAGCGCATCACCATCACCACCGATGTGATCAAGGCCGACATCGATACCCTCGGCGGCGATCTGAAGCGCCTCGAACTGCTGAAATTCAAGGATGGCATCAACCCGGAAAAGAACGTCACCTTGTTCGACTCCGGCGCCGAGCGCACCTACCTCGGCCAGACCGGCCTGATCGGCGGCCCGTTCCCGAATCACAAATCGAGTTTTGTCGCGAGGCCGGGTCCACGCGCCATCGATGGCGCCAATGAACTGCAGCTGGTGCTCGAATCGGAACAGGGCGGCGTCAAGCTGATCAAGACCTATACCTTCAAGCGCGGCGACTACACCATCGGCGTCAAGCACGACATCGTGAACAACAGCGGCGCGCCGATCAGCCCATCCCTGTATCTGCAACTGGTGCGCGACTCCAGCGCGCCCCAGAGCACATCGGCGACGTCCTTCTTCGCCTTCGACCCGGTCTCGACCTTCACCGGTCCGGCGGTCTATACCGACGCCGACAAGTTCCGCAAGATCGACTTCAGCGCGATCGAAAAGGGCAAGACCGAGTATCCGCCCAAGGCGGACAGCGGCTGGTTCGCGATGGTTCAGCACTACTTCGTTTCCGCTTTCGTGCCGCCGGAAAAGGCGCAGCGCGAGATTTTCACCAAGAAGCTCGACAACAACTTGTACGCCGTGGGTAACATCCTGCCCCTGGGCTCGGTGGCGCCCGGCGCGACCGCAACCACCGAAGCGCGCCTGTACTCCGGTCCGCAGGAATCGTCCACACTCGAAAAGATCGCGCCCGGCTTTGACCTGGTCAAGGATTACGGCTGGCTGACCATCATCGCCAAGCCCATCTTCTGGCTCATGGATCAGATCCATAAAGTGCTCGGCAACTGGGGCTGGACCATCATCGTGCTGACCATCCTGATCAAGCTGGCATTCTTCCCGCTGTCGGCGGCCAGCTATCGCAGCATGGCGAAAATGAAAACCGTCACGCCGAAGATGCAGGCAATCCGCGAGCGCTACAAGTCGGACCCGACCAAGATGAACCAGGCGATGATGGAGCTCTACAAGACCGAAAAGATCAACCCGGTCGGCGGCTGTCTGCCGATCCTGGTGCAAATTCCGGTATTCATCGCCTTGTACTGGGTGCTGCTGGCCAGCGTTGAAATGCGCAATGCGCCATGGCTGGGCTGGATTCACGATCTGTCGTCGCCCGATCCGTATTTCATCCTGCCGGTCGTGATGGCGGTATCGATGTTCATCCAGACCAAGCTGAATCCGACGCCGCCGGACCCGATCCAGGCGAAGGTGATGCTGTTCATGCCGATCATTTTCTCGGTCATGTTCTTCTTTTTCCCGGCCGGGCTGGTGCTGTACTGGGTGGTCAACAATATCCTGTCGATCGCTCAGCAGTGGGTCATCACGAAGAAAATCGAGGGAGCCAGGCCGGCATGACATACCCGGCGGCACACTGACGATATTCCGGCCGGAAGAAGTTTCGGCCGGGCGTCGCAAAAAAGCCCGTGACATTTGCTTGCACGGGCTTTTTTTTACGAAGCAAATCAATGCAACCAATGCGAAGATCATTTTCATGAAATACGATTCTTATCCCATTGCAGCAATCGCCACGGCGCCGGGACGCGGCGGCATCGGCGTCGTGCGCCTCTCCGGAAAAAATCTCGTCCCGGTCATGCAGGCCTTGTGCGGCACCACCGCGCTGCAGCCGCGCCACGCCACGTACCTGTCATTCAAAAACGCCGACGGCACCGCCATCGATCAAGGCCTCGCGATCTACTTCAAGGCGCCCCACTCCTACACCGGCGAAGACGTGCTCGAGCTGCAGGGACATGGCGGCCCGGTCGTGATGCAGATGCTGCTCGCACGCTGCATCGAAGCCGGGCAGGAAATCGGCCTGCGCCTGGCCCAGCCCGGAGAATTCACGCATCGCGCCTTCCTGAACGACAAGCTCGATCTGGCGCAGGCCGAAGCGGTCGCCGACCTGATCGAGGCATCGACCGAAGCGGCGGCGAAGTCGGCATCCGCGTCGCTGTCCGGCGTGTTCTCCAAAACCATCCACGAGCTGGTGGATAAGGTCGTTCACCTGCGCATGCTGGTGGAAGCCACGCTCGATTTTCCCGAGGAGGAAATCGACTTCCTCGAAAAATCCGATGCGCGCGGCCAGCTCCAGCGCATACGCGATGCGCTCGACGCCGTCTTCGCGCAGGCCGCGCAGGGCGCGCTCCTGCGCGATGGATTGAACGTGGTGCTGGCCGGCCAGCCGAACGTCGGCAAGTCTTCGCTCCTCAATGCGCTGGCCGGCGCCGACGTGGCGATCGTCACGCCGATCGCGGGCACCACGCGCGACAAGGTGACCGAAACGATCCAGATGGAAGGCATCCCCCTGAACATCATCGACACCGCCGGCATCCGCGATGCGGGCGATGAAGTCGAACGCATCGGCATCGAGCGCACCTGGGGAGAAGTCGGCAAGGCCGACGTAATCGTTCACCTGCTCGACGCCAGCCGCGGCCCGACCCGCGCCGACGAAGACATCGTCGCGCGCCTGCCGGACAACGTCCCGGTGCTGCGCGTATGGAACAAGATCGATCTGTCCGGCCATCGACCCGCTGTCGACCGCAGCGACGATGCGACGCATATCTACCTCACCGCCACCGAGCGACACGGCATGGATCTGCTGCGCGCCGAACTGCTCCGCGTCGCCGGCTGGCAGCAGACCGGCGAATCGCGCTTCCTCGCACGCGAACGTCATCTGCTCGCCTTGAAGGCCGCGCGCGACCATCTTGACATCGCGGCGGAGCATGTTGCGAAAGACAGCGGGATCAACGATCAGGCGCTCGATTTGTTCGCAGAGGAATTGCGGCTTGCGCAGGACCGCCTCAACAGTATTACGGGGGAATTTACTTCGGATGATTTGCTGGGGGTGATATTTGGGCGGTTTTGTATTGGGAAATAGTCGTTGCTGCAATTATTTTTACGCGCGCTCGACCCATGGATCGTGAGAACGCCCTTTGGAAACGATTGTTTCACCGGTCTCAGCAGCCGAGCAGTAAACGCTTCTTCATTCATATGACGATTGGCCGTCGGAATCGGACGCTTCCATGCACTGGCGCGCATCCCATAAACATGGCATGGCATGCCGACTCATATTGCAGTTTAATTGCCTCATAAAATAATTATGGGGACAAAGCATGAGAAGCCTGCTGCTTGCATGGGTTTTAGTCCTTCCATATGGCGCCGTGGATGCACATGGCGGCGGACTCGACTCTGATGGCTGCCACACGAAGCGGTCAACCGGGGAATACCACTGTCACCGCGCGAGCCCTCAGTCCTCGAATACGAAATCCCGGCAAGCGCTTCCATCGCAAACCGATCAAACATGCCATGTCGGCCCGCGCGGAGGCAGATACCGCATCGTCAATGGACGTAAGCGTTACGGCTGCTGATGCACCGATCAAATATAAAAATAAAGGTGCACCGGCACCCCACATTAGCCGCGGCTAAGGCGACACAATCGTAATACCGCTGCCATCGGTGATGATTTGCACGGGATCGCCAACGCCAAATCCCGCAGCCGGCTGCTGCTCCATCCCATACATGCCTTGCGTGCCATCCTCGAAGAGCACGGTAATGACGGCGGGAGCGCTGCTGGCCACCGTGCCGCTGGCGCTGTCGCCGGAACTTGATGCCACCGATGGATCGATGGCACCAGGAATTTCGATGGCGACGATCTTCCCGCTTTGCACCTGTCCTTGCGCGGAAGCTTGTGCCTGTGGTGAACGCTGTGGCGATGCGCAACCGGCGATGACAGCCGCTCCCACAACGCAGATAAAGAGTGATTTGATTGCATAGGAACGCATGACGTTTCTCCTGGTGAAATTGCGGTGGCGCCGCGTCCACGCCGGTCACCGATATGATCGTCACGCGAACGCGCGAGTTCAATGATGCGATCGTGTTGACACGCTTTGCGCAATGGCGCTTTCTGCCCTGCAGCGCGAAGCGATGCCGCGTGGGATCGGATGTTTCGCCCTGTCTCGACGCCACGTCTGAAATCGATGAATAAGCGTGTCACGCGGCGATATGACGAACGCGTGTGCCTGCATGACGGCATGCCGCTGACCGACATCGAGGTCGAAGCGAATGACCAACCGCGACAGCCGAGTCCCTAATTAAGTGATAGCGATCGAGCCGGCATTATTCCGTCTTGAACCGCCACGATAATGACGCTTCGTAATTTCCCGCGGTACGAACGATTCCAATCCGGTGTTATGTGGTTGCAAGCTCCCGATGAAATCAACAGCCTCTATCCAAACCGGGGCGAACACGACTTTTGTCAATGCCCGGACGATTAAAGCCTTAAGCATATCAATGCCGTTAGGCTTTTTTTAACCACTAGCATTTTAAGGATCGATCTTGAGTATCAATAACCGCCTTAGGGAGAATCGTAATGCCGAACGATGTATGCCCTGCATGCCTGGGGGGAGAGATTAAAGCCGTAGATACCGTAGCAGCCAGCGGCCTCAAGAAGTTATACAGCCAGGTAGGATTGGATGTTTCACCTTATCTCGACGCCACGTCTGAAATCAGGATGAATAAGTGCCTCGCCTGCGATCTCGGTTTTTTTGAGCCGCATTGCGCGGGCGACGATGTTTTTTATGAGCAGCTTCAGAAATTCGACTGGTACTACCAGAGCGAAAAACCGGAGTATGGCTACTCCCGGCGTTTTATCATTGCGTTGGACCGATCGGGCATTGCGCAACCTGGCCGCCCGCGAAGGCTTGTCCGTGGTCGATTTGTGGCATGAACCTGTAGCTTCTTTTCACGAGGACTGGCACAAGGACACCTTGGCCCATCATTATTTTGTTCGGCTCGGTCTGAATAAACACAAGCTCGTCGGTCGAACCTTCATGGGAAAACTGCTTGGCCGCCTTTTTCGAAAACAGGCCATCAGGAATTTCTTTGCTGCGAAGGCAGCCAAACAATTCCCTCTCGCGAAATTCGGACACACCGTGGTTCTGGTAGCGAGCAAACCCGCTAGCTAACCTGCCCTGATCTGCTTCCGCCAATGGCAACTGTGTTCGGGTGAACGCCATCGCTCGATTCCGCCACAGTTCGCCATCAAATATCCGAGTTTTAAACATCACGATTCCGTTTTCGATGAATAGTTTTATCGAACTAGTTGATCCATTACAAAGTTGAGCAATCATCCGCAGGCAGAATTCCCTGGTCATTCCAATAAAACAAATGCCGACACGGCACGGCCAGCTTGCCGACAGGGGAGAGAACGATGATAAAAACACTGATGGCGTGTTCATTGGCGGCTGTGCTCGCAGCATGCGGCGGCGGTGGAGATAGCGGTGGTGGCAATAGCGGCGGCAGCGCAAACCTGAGCGGCG
>JAQGLQ010000311.1 GCA_028292785.1 Noviherbaspirillum sp.
ATGCGCTTCGATGTCGCGCTGCCCGCGACCACCGACGGCGAGACTCCCGCGCTCTACCGACTCGGCGTGCTGGCGTGTCTGATCAGCCTATGCATCGGCGTGCTGGCGGTGTGGCTCGGGCTGTACCGTCTCTCGTTCTGGCCCCAGGTGCTTTCAAACGCCTCGCTCGCCCTTCTGGCCGTGGTGGTGGGCACGCTTCAGGGACTGCTCTTCGTATTTACCGGCACCCTCGTTCGACAGGGTAGCTTTCTTCATACCGCCATGCTGCGCATCATTCAGCCCGCCAGTTTTATCGCCGTCGCACTGATGGCCGTGCCCCTCGGTTTACCGGTCGCGTTCGCCATCGGCGTCGTCACGGCGGTGGCGCTCGGGCTGCTGTTTTCCCGGCGCTATCTGTTGGCGCCGGCGCGATATGGACTGCGGCAAGCCGTGCAGCGCTATTGGGAGTATCCGGTGATTTCCTTGCCGACCGCGGTGCTGGACACCGTGGCGCTGTCGCTTCCGCTGCTGTTCATTGTGCAGCATTACGGCGCGGCTGCCGGCGGCAACTATTCGCAAGTGCAGCGACTGGCCGCGGCGCCTCTGCTGCTTTGCGCGGTTGCGATCTCGCAGGTGTTCTACAAACACGCGGGCGACGTGGTGCGCTCGGGCCACTCGGCGCGTCCGCTTCTCTGGAAAACGGTGAAGGCCCTGAGCACCGTGGGCGCCGGCCTGATCGCTATCGCGATACTGATGGGCGAGCCGCTGCTGACCGCCTTTCTCGGCACCGCATGGCGCACCGACACGATATACCTCCTGCTGATCCTGCTGCCGGCGGTAATACGTACCTGCGTGGCACCGATCACGACAGTATTCCTGATTACGAAGCAGGTCAGGCTTTGCGCTGCGTGGCAAGTCTCGTACGCGGCGGTCACGTTCATGGTGCTGAGTTATGCAAGCAAGCACCTGTCGCTCGAAGGCTTGCTGATTTGCGCGATGGCCGGCGATTTCGCCATGTATGCGATCTACCTCTGGTTGGCCGACCTCGCGATACGCCGGTTCGATGCGAAGGAATTCTGACGCGATGTGCGGCATAACCGGCTTTGTAGCTCCTCGTTCTGTCACGGCCGCGCACGTTGCCAGGATGAATGACATGGTCCGCCATCGCGGGCCCGACGATGAAGGCTTTTTGTTGCTCGAATCGCATGTCGCCGCCCCGCATGCTTGCGGTGGCCCGGACACGCCCGAGGATGCATATCATCGGCAGTCGCCCTTCATGCCCGAGGCCGGGATAGAAGCATGCGAAAACATGCCGGTCATGTTCGCCCTTGGTCACCGGCGCCTGGCGATTCTCGACCTGTCGGTCGGTGGCCACCAGCCGATGTGCACACCCGACCGCCATTACTGGATCGTCTACGACGGCAAGGTGTACAACTATCTCGAACTGAAGAGCGAACTGGAAGCGATCGGGTACCGCTTCCAGTCCCGTTCCGATACCGAAGTGATTCTTGCCGCTTTTCAGGAGTGGGGCCATGCATGCATGCGGCGCTTCGTCGGCATGTGGGCCTTCGCCATTCATGACCGGCGCAGGAAGGAGCTCTTTCTGGCGCGCGACCGCTTCGGCATCAAGCCCCTGTATTACTGGATTGCCCCGGGCGGCGAGTTCTGTTTCGGATCGGAGATCAAGCAGTTCACCGCTTTTCCCGGATGGACCGCGGCCATCAATCCGCAACGGACGTATGACTTTCTCGCCTGGGGCGCCAGCGACCATACCGACGAGACCATGTTCGCAGGGGTATACCAGCTGCGTCCCGGCTACTGCATCACGCTGCATGCGCAGGATTTCAGCGCCGATCGCGACGGTCGTGTGCCGGCAATGAAATGGTACGAACTCGAGGCGGAGCAGTTCGACGGCAGTCTCGCGGATGCGGCGGCGGAATTCGGCGAGCGCTTCACCGACGCGATCGGCATGCATCTGCGCTCTGACGTCCAGGTCGACGCATGCCTGTCCGGAGGACTCGATTCGTCCTCCATCGTATGCACGGTCAACCGCCGCTTGCAGGCGCACCACGCGCCGCATGTGCGGCAGACGTTCTCCTCCTGCTCCGATGTCCTGCGCTGCGATGAGCGCGTCTGGATCGACGAAGTGGTACGGATGACGGGGGTTCGCGCGCACTATGTGTATCCGCGTCTGGAGAACCTGTTCGAGCACGCTCCATCCATCACCTGGCACCAGGATGAGCCTTTCGGCTCAACCGGCATTTATGCGCAATGGCATGTGTTCCGTCTCGCCGCGCGGAGTGGCGTGCATGCCATGCTTGGCGGTCAGGGCGCGGATGAACAGCTCGCGGGACATCATGCTTATTTCGGTCGGCGCTTCGCCGGCCTGCTTCGCTCCGGACACTGGCTGGGTCTGCTGAAGGATGTCGCCGAAACCATGCGCATGCATGGATATTCGCCGCTGCACGCGGCCGCGCTGCTGGCCAATGTCCTGATGCCGGAGGTTTTTCGGCAACCGCTTCGCGCGCGTGCCGGCAAGGCGCACTCGGCGCCGGACTGGCTGAATCTCGACGCACTCGGAGCCGTGCCGCGGGACCCGCTGGCGCATCTCGATGCCCACGGGGGCAGCGCGCGGGATGCTTCGCGGCTTGAACTGTCCGCAACCGTCCTGCAAAGACTGCTGCACTGGGAAGACCGGAATTCGATGGCGCACTCGGTCGAAGCACGGATGCCGTTTCTCGACCATCGCCTGGTTGAATTCGTGCAGGGCCTGCCCGATGATTTCAAGATCGCGGCCGGCGTGACGAAAAGGGTACAGCGCGCCGTCATGAGCGGGGTGCTGCCCGACTGCATACGCGATCGTGTCGGCAAGGGCGGCTTCGAGACGGCGGAAGCGGTCTGGATGCGGGAACAGGCACCCGACCTGTTCCGCGCCAAGCTGCTCGACGCGATCGACCAGTCAGGCGGAGTGCTGCGCCGGAACGAGGCACGCAGGCTGCTCGAGGACGTGATCACCGGGCGCCGCGCATTCAGCTTCGTGCCATGGCGGCTGATCAATTTCGGCGAGTGGGCGAAAAAGTTCGCCGTGCGGTTCTAGAGAGATTCGTATTGGCACAGGGGTCGCGTGTATGGCCCAATGCCGGCCTCCTGAAGGCCATCGACTTTCGTTGCTCCACAATTCCAGAACCGCCTATCCATCCATGCGTATAACAGACACGCAAACCGGGTCGATATCGTCGCGCCATCAGGAAACACATCTAAAAAGCGGCGCGCATCCGTTTGCCGCCTCCTCCATCGATCAGGATTTCATACTTATTTTTCACGAGGATGCTGGCTAAAGTGATGGGAAGCCGCAAAGCGAATATTTCGCCGCCGTCTTGTAAGACTGTCTTCTATCGCCAACATGTCATTCACATGCTCAGCAATCAGCGTGCGCTTCAGCGCCGCACTGGTAATACTGCCCCGTTCCACGAAGATCGCGCTGATGCTCGCCGCCGACCTGGTGGCGCTGCCTGCGTGTTCCATGATCGCGTTGCTGCTACGGGTGGGCGACGTTCAGCTGGCTGCGCAATATGGATGGGAACCTCATGGCCTCACGGCGCTGGCGACCATGCCGGCCTTTGCGCTGAGCGGATTGTATGGCGCGGTCATCCGGTTCATCGACCAGCGTCTGCTGATTTCGGCCGGTATCGGCCATGCGATGGTTTTAGGGTTCGTCGTTCTGTTTTTCTTTTTCGTCAATTATCGGGGATTGCCGCATAGCGCGCTGGCGATCTACTGGTTCATCGGGTTCTCCTATGTGGTTACCTCGCGGCTGCTCGCGCGCGCTTTCCTGCGCAGCCGGCACGCCGATCTGCTGCCCACGGAAATACCGACGGCGATTTACGGCGCCGGCGAGGCAGGCGTGAAGCTTGCGCTGGCGATGCGCGCCAGCGTCGGATATCGGCCCGTGTGTTTCTTCGACGATGAGGGCGCGCTCGAAAACCGCAATGTCGCCGGCCTGAAGG
>JAQGLQ010000582.1 GCA_028292785.1 Noviherbaspirillum sp.
CGCATAGCGGCCCCGTTGGGCGTAGAATTAAAACTCGCTTGACCAGCAAGGATTATCCATTGAAAAACGTTCTCCTGATTGTAACTCTGTCGGCGGGGTTGTCGGCGTGTGCGTCATGGCCGCCACAATCGGCGTCGAAAACGTCCGGCGCGGAGGCTTCACCTGCTCCGGCCGCGGCCGCACCCGAGCAGATGCCGCAAAGACAATTGGTGTCGCGCAGAGGCCGCCTTGCGACAAGCGAAACGCAATCCACGGATCCGCTTCCGACCCTCGAGCTGACCAATGAACTTTTATACAAGTTATTGAGCGCCGAGATTGCTTCCCAGCGCGGGCAATGGCAAACCGCCTATATATCCACCTTGACGCTTGCACAACAGACGCGCGATCCGAGACTGGCGCGCCGGGCCGCCGAAATCGCGATCGGCGCCAAGCGCTCGGAGGAGGCCCTCAATGCAGTACGGGTATGGCGCACTCTGGCGCCCAATTCCGATGAAGCAATGCAATATTATTTAAGCTTCATCATTCTTGGAGATAATCTCGCGGAAGCCCAGCCCATCCTGGAGCAGCGCCTGAAAGAAGCGCAGCCTCAGACACGCGGCTTGATGGCGTTCCAGATCCAGCGGATGCTCGCCCGCGCGAAGAACAAGGCCGCGGCGTTTACCTTGCTGGAGGACTTGCTTAATCCTTATCTGTCGCTGCCCGAGGCGCATCTGGCCCTTGCCCAGGGAGCGTTCGCCAATGGCGACAAGATCCGGGCGGAACAGGAAGCCAGGCTAGCCCTCAAGGCGAAGCCCGATTCCGAACTGGCCGCACTGACGCTTGCACAAGTGGTGTCCGAAAAGAACGACGCCGGCAAGCTGCTGGCCGATTTCCTGAAGAGCTATCCGAAATCGCGTGAAGTGCGGATGGCCTACGCGCGCATGCTGGTCGACCAGAAGCAGTACGACAAGGCGCGCGCTGAATTTCAAATCCTGCTCAAGGACCAGCCGGAAGATTTGACCGCTCTCTTTGCGCTCGGCATTCTCAGTACGCAAATCAATGATGCGGTCTCTGCCGAACAATACCTGACTACTTATCTGCGGACCTTGGCCGCGCAGCCGGACGAAGACCGCGATCCGACGCAAGCGCTGCTGATCCTGGCGCAACTCGCCGAAGACCGCAAGGATACCGACGCCGCGCTCAAATGGCTGGCCCAGGTCGAACCCGGCGAGGGCTATCTCGGCGCCCGGATAAAGCGGGCCCAGCTTCTTGCCAAGCGCGGCGACCTAGATGGGGCGCGCAAGTCGCTGCATGAGATCAGCACCTCGACAGAGCGCGAACAGATACAGGTCGTCATCGCGGAAGGTCAGATGCTGCGCGATGCGAATCAGCCGAAAGTGGCGATGGAGATGCTGGGCGCGGCCCTCAAGCGCTTTCCCGATAATGTCGATCTGCTGTACGACTATGCGATGCATGCCGAGAAAATCAATCAGCTCGACGTCATGGAAGCATCGCTGCGCAAGGTGATGCGCCTCGCGCCCGATAATCAGCATGCTTACAATGCGCTCGGATATTCGTTTGCCGAGCGCAATATTCGCCTTCCCGAAGCGTATGCACTGATAGAAAAGGCGCTTCAACTGGCGCCGGACGATCCTTTCATCATGGATAGCATGGGTTGGGTGCAATTCCGCATGGGCCGTCTGAAGGAAGCGGAAGCCATGCTGCGCCGCGCGCATGAGATACGGCCCGATGCGGAAATCGCGGTGCATCTGGGCGAAGTGCTGTGGGTTATAGGACAAAAGGAAGACGCACGCAAATTCTGGCGCGACGCCCAGAAGAAGGACCCCCAGAACGACACGCTCAAGAGCACGCTGGCGCGCTTCAATCTGAGCCTATGATTCCGGCTTTTTTGCGGAAGTGCGCGCTCGCCGCAGCGCTGCCGTTGATGCTGGGCGCCTGCGCCTCCCTGTCACCCTCCGCAGCGCCGTCGCCCGCGACGCAGACCCGGCCCACGCGGTCGTACATCGATACGTTGGACGTGGGCGGACGCCTTTCCATGAGATATCAAAATCAGGGCAGGGACGAAGCGGTGCACGGAAATTTCCTGTGGAGTCAGACGCCGACACGCACCGGCATCACCCTGCTTTCGCCGCTCGGGCAAACACTCGCGATCATCGAGGCGACGCCCGACGGCGCAACTCTGGCGCAGGCGGGACAGCCTGTGCGCAGCGCCGCCGACGTGGATGCGCTCGTGGCGGAAGTGCTGGGATGGCCGCTGCCGGTTGCCGGACTGCGCGACTGGCTGCAAGGCTTCGCCGTCGATGCCGACGGCAAGCGCTTCATCGCGACGCCGCAGGCGACGGAGGTTGCTACCCGCGACGGATGGCGTATCCGCTATGCTTCCTGGGATGAAAGCCAGTCGCGCCCCAGGCGCATTGACCTCGATCGTCCTACCACGCAAGCCGGCGACGTATCGATCCGCATCGTTATCGACAGCTGGCAGGCGAACCAATGAAAAACCGCGTTCTCGAGAACTGCCCCGCCCCTGCCAAGCTCAACCTCTTCCTGCATGTCACCGGAAGACGGCCGGACGGATACCACTTGCTGCAGACCGCCTTTCAACTGATCGATCGGGGCGATCTGCTGCATTTCCGGGTGCGCGACGATGGCGCGATCCGCCGCGTCACGGAAGTCGACGGCGTACCGGAAGAATCGGATCTCATCATACGGGCTGCGCATATCCTGAAATCGGAAGCCGGCCGCAATCGGGATACAAGGAACCTTGGAGCCGACATCGCGATCGAAAAGCGGTTGCCCATGGGTGGCGGGCTCGGCGGCGGCTCGTCCGACGCCGCCACGACGCTGATCGTGCTGAACCATCTTTGGGAGACCGGGTTCACCAGGGCGGAACTGATGGCGCTGGGTTTGCGGTTGGGCGCCGACGTCCCGTTTTTCGTGTTTGGCCAGAATGCATTCGCAGAAGGAGTGGGCGAAGCGCTCGCGCCGCTCAAGACCCCGGCCTGCTGGTATGTAGTCATCGAACCCGGCGTCGCAGCCCCGACCGCATTGATATTTGCCTCACCGGAATTGACAAGAGACTCGAAACCCGTCAGAATAACGGACTTTCCTGAGGCCTCTACCGGCTTCGGAAAAAACGACCTGCAAGTCGTGGCGTCCAAGTTGTTTCCTCCAATTGCAGAAGCGCTGAAATGGCTGCAACCATTTGGGGAAGCAAGGATGACCGGCTCCGGTGCATGTGTTTTCTGCGCGTTCCGACATGAATACGATGCAGACCAAGCGCTTGAGAAAGTGCTCAGGCACGGACCCGGATCCTGGAAAGCATGGAAAGCCAGAGCGATCGAGTATCATCCACTCTCGCATTTGCTGGGGTCGTAGCCAAGAATTTTGTTTGACGTTGCGTATCGCGGCAGATTGCGACGATGCAGCGGCAAATACCCGATCGTGTAGGGGAGTCGCCAAGTTGGTCAAGGCACCGGATTTTGATTCCGGCATTCGAAGGTTCGAATCCTTCCTCCCCTGCCATTAGCACTCACAAAAAGTACAGCAGAAAACGAAAAAGCCGCCAATGCAAGACTGGAAAGTCAACGTGTTGGCGGCTTTTAACCTTTTAACTTTGCAGCTAGGTATGGCATGGCGCTTGAGAACCTGATGGTCTTTACCGGCAACGCAAATCCGGAGTTGGCAGCCGGTGTCGCGAAGCAGCTCGGAATTCCGCTTGGAAAAGCCGTTATTTCGAAGTTTTCCGACGGCGAAGTCATGGTCGAGATCAACGAGAACGTGCGCGGCAAGGATGTATTCGTGCTGCAATCCACGTGTGCGCCGACCAACGACAACCTGATGGAAATCATGCTGATGGTGGATGCGCTGAAACGCGCTTCGGCCGGACGCATTACCGCCGCGATTCCTTATTTCGGCTATGCGCGCCAGGATCGCCGCCCACGTTCCGCGCGGGTCGCGATTTCCGCCAAGGTGGTCGCCAACATGCTGCAGGAAGCCGGTGTCGAACGCGTGCTGATCATGGATCTGCATGCCGACCAGATCCAGGGTTTCTTCGACATTCCCGTCGATAACATCTACGCTTCGCCTATCCTGCTGAGCGACCTGGTGAGCAAGAATTACGACGACCTGCTGGTGGTATCGCCGGACGTCGGCGGCGTCGTGCGCGCACGCGCATTGGCGAAGCGCCTGAACTGTGACCTTGCGATCATCGACAAGCGTCGCCCCAAGGCGAACGTGTCGGAAGTGATGAACATCATCGGCGAGGTCGAAGGCCGCAACTGCGTGATCATGGATGACATGGTGGACACGGCGGGCACCCTGACCAAGGCAGCCGAAGTGCTGAAAGAGCGCGGCGCGAAAAAAGTGGTCGCGTACTGTACACATCCCGTGCTGTCCGGCCCGGCAATCGACCGGATCAACAGCTCGCCGCTGGACGAACTGGTTGTGACCGATACGATTCCGCTGTCCCCGGCATGCAAGGCATCCAGCAAGATTCGCCAGCTGTCCTGCGCCGGCCTTCTGGCTGAGACTTTCAAGCGCATTACCAAGGGCGACTCGGTGATGTCGCTGTTCGCCGACTAGCATTCGCATGAATTTTCCCCCTGCCCTGATCGGCGGGGGTCTTGAAATCCCCTGGTCGCGGGGGATTTACACCCTGAGGCGAAATGCCTCGCATCAATGGAGTCAACAATGAAAGTAATCGCATTTCCACGCAAAGAGCAGGGGTCCGGAGCGAGCCGCCGCCTGCGCAATGCTGGCCAAACCCCAGGCATCATCTATGGCGGCACCGCTGCACCGGTCACTATCGCACTCGACCATAACGCGCTTTTCCACGCGCTGAAAAAAGAGACATTCCATTCGTCCATCCTGGACATGGAAGTCGATGGTAAAGTCGAAAAAGTCCTGTTGCGCGATTTCCAGATGCACGCATTCAAACAGCTGGTGCTGCACGCCGACTTCCAGCGCGTCGATGAAAAGCAGAAGATCCACGTGAAGGTGCCTCTGCACTTCGTGAACGCGGAAGTTTCTCCTGCGGTGAAGCTTGGCGGCGCCATCATCAGCCACGTGATGACCGAGCTGGACGTCACCTGCCTGCCGGCCGACCTGCCCGAGTTCATCGAAGTCGACCTGTCGTCCGTCGAAGTTGGTCAATCGGTTCACCTGGCCAACATCAAGCTGCCGAATGGCGTTACTCCGGTACTGCATGGCCAGGAAGATCCGACCATCGCGATCGCGACGGTTCCGGCTGGACAGGTATCCGCCGACGAAGCCGCCGCAGCGGAAGAAACTCCGCCCGCCGAGAAGAAGTAATCATCTTCTCCGGCAGTGCCGGCCCTCGAACCCGCCATTCCTGGCGGGTTTTTTATTGGCCAAACGATTTTTAATGTCGCAAGTCACCGGATCAAGGTGGATCAGGACGGCGACCACCAATCCGCAGGAATTTTCAGGCACGCTCAAATGAGTCGCGGCAACTCGATTGTGAATGTGCTTCCCAATCCGGCGCCGCCGCTTGACGCGGTAACCATACCATCGTGCAACTCGACGATGCTTTTGACAAGGGCGAGCCCCAGGCCCAGACCGCCATTTTTCCGGTCCGTCGATCGTTCCGCCTGTACGTACAGATCGAACAGATACGGCATCATGCCGGGCTCGATGCCATCACCATTGTCGGTAACGTCCAGCGTGACCTTGCTTTCACCAGACGCAACGATGACCGAAATGTTGCCGCCTTCCGGCGTATAGCGGGCGGCGTTGCTGAGCAGATTGCTGACGACTTGAACCAGGCGTGTCGCGTCTCCCGAGACCCAACACGGATCATCCGGCAAGCTGGTCGCGAGCGTATGTGATCGTGCCTTGATGAAGGGGCTGACCTGTTCTATCGCGCCTTGCAGCGCCACACGCATATCAAACGGTATTTTTCGGAGGACGACCAGTCCCCGGCTGACGCGGGAGACGTCGAGGAGGTCCTCGACAAGCCGGTTCATGTGACCAACCTGGCGTGTGATGATTTGCCCCAGCTGGGCGCTGCGCTCCGGCCCGGGGGCCTGCGTTTCGAGTAAGTTGGCAGCCATGGCGGCAGCGGCCAACGGATTGCGCAATTCGTGGCTCAGGATGGCCAGAAACTCATCCTTGCGCCGGTCAGCCTGCTGGAGCTGCGTCGCCTTTTTGTCGAGCTCCGAATACAGTGCCACGACACCGGCATTGGTATCTCTTAACTCTTGTGTCAACTGCAGCAATTCGTTCTGCTTCGCCTTCAGTTCGTCCAAGGCATCGATCAGTTCCTTGTTTTGCTGTTGCACCTCCGACAAGGCCGCATTATTCGGCAAAGCGGCAAGCCGGGCCCCGAACGATCCGATCATCGCGGCCGTCAGCAACGGCGCACCAGTCGGTAGCGCCTTCTTCAACTCGATGGTAGTGCCCGTGCCATTTCCGGTGCTGATATCGCAGTGCTCCATCAGACGCCGGGCGCCAAGAATGCCGAGCCCCAGACCTGTCGCGGAACGGTAGTGGCCAGCCAGGATTGAATCCAGGTCTTCTATACCGGAGCCTTTGTCCTCGATGCGAACCACCAGCATCTGCGGCATGGCTTCGTCGGCAATCGAGAATTCGACCCTCCCTGCGACGGCATAATCGAAAGTGTTGCGAGACAGTTCGGATACGGCGGTCGCGATCCGCGCCTGATCCTGCTTGTCGAAACCGCATAATGCGGCGATTTGCCGGGCGCGCTGGCGCGAGGCGACCACATCGAGTTCATTCCTTACCGCGAGACTCAGTATCCGCAGAGACATGATCAATGCCTTTGGTGTTGTTCCCGGTAGACCAGCACTGTGACGTCGTCGCGTCGCCGCGAAAAGTCACGATACAAGACCGCAGCAATCAACGCCGGGTAAAGCAGTTCAAGACCGGGGTACTGGTCGAGATTCCACTTCGTCCCCAACCCGTCGGAATGCATGACCAGAATCGCTTGGGGTGACCAGCGGTTCTCGAACTCCCGCGCCTTGCGCATATTGCTTCCGACAATGCCGTTGTACGAAATCAGATGGCTTGACGCTCCCTGATCGATAATACATCCGGCAATATTACCGACACCGGCGAAAGTCAGGTTTCCCGACGCGCAATCCAGCCGCGCAACTGCCGCAGCGGCGCCGCGCGTGCCTTGCAATGCCTGATGCGCTCCTTCAAGGACGGTACCCGCCGCAACGGACTTCTGCCGGGTGACTACCCTGGTGGCCGCTTCGGAAGCCACCGCTGCCAGCGGGCCGTGGCCCAAACCGTCGGCTACGAGTACCGTGACGACATCGCCGTCCACTTTGACTGTCCATGCATCGCCGCACACCGTCTCGCTGGGAATGGGAAGACATACGACGCCGAGGTCGCACCACGTGGCGCACGCGGCATCCGGCTCACCCCAGAACGTCATGCAGATCGCCATGCCCCGACCCGGCGCGGTATAAATATCAACCTGGTGGGCGAGGCGATGAATCGTCCCGAGCCCGATGCCATAGGTTCCTGCTTCCGAGCTGCCATCCTGCATGGCCAGCGGAAGGTAGGCGATTCCCGGCCCGCTATCGATCGCGAGGATTTCGATTCCGAGCGCGCCATCGTGGCGAATCGCGCTGCGCAACAGGATTTCACCGCGCACGGCATACTTCGCGATATTCGTTGCCGCTTCCGTTACGACAAGCGCAACCTGGCCAGCGATCGTTTCACTGAAACCGAGGTTTTTAGCGAGATCACATGCGGCCCGGCGCGCGCTGGCGATTTCACTCGGTTCCCCGATATGGTGAACGGTTTGCCGACTTTGCGAGCTTAGTATGGTTTCCACTTGATGATCTTTACGGTCGTGCCTTGTCCAGGCATTGTTTGCAGTTCAAATTCGTCGGCAAGACGCTTGGCGCCGCTGAGCCCCAGGCCCATGCCGCCCCCCGTCGTGTAACCGTCGGTGAGCGCAAGCTCGACATCAAGGATGCCGGGCCCTTTATCGATAAAGGTCATGGCAATGCCGCGTCGTGTTCCACTGCTTACCTGCACGACATGGCATTCTCCGCCACCGCCATAGCGCAGCGTATTGCGCGCGAGCTCGCTGGCCGCCGTCACCATTTTGGTCTGGTCGACCAGGCTCAAGCCGAGCGATATCAGTTGCTCGCGCACCGCCTTTCGCAGTCGAACGACGTCTTCATCCGAGCGCACCGGAAGAATATCCCCATCGGCCGCTGGTTTCGACTCCACGGTGGTGCCCGCGTATCGCGGGTCGCCGCGCCTGGTAATATCCGGGATCATCTGCCGAACGGCCTATGTTCAAGCAGTTTCATTCCCTGCTCTACGTTTAACGCGGTGGCTACGCCATTGAGCGTCAGGCCTAATTCCACCAGCGTGATTGCAACGGCAGGCTGCATGCCAACCAGCACTGTCTTCGCATCGAGGATTTTTGCCATCGCAGCGGTATTGCTGATCATGCGTCCGATGAAGGAATCGACAATATCCAGCG
>JAQGLQ010000331.1 GCA_028292785.1 Noviherbaspirillum sp.
CAAATAATCTTGAATGGAGCCGCCGGCGGGATGCGGTCGCAGCCGGCGGCTGAAGAGTGATTGTTCCAATGAATTTGCCCCGCCGCTTTCCGAGGGCGGACCATGCGCGCGAATGCCTCTCCGTCCGTCCCGTTCCCATCCCGCCGCCGGCAGCTCCAGGCGTCGCCAGATCAACGCCGCTTCAATCCCATCGGAGACGAGTCAATGATCTTTTTGCTTAGCCTGTCCGCGCTGATCGACAAGATCAATAAGCGGATCGGCAGGATTGCGGTCTGGATGGTGCTGTTGTCCTGTCTCATCAGCGCAGGCAACGCCGCCAGCCGTTATGCGCTCGACATGACCTCCAATGCGTGGCTCGAAATCCAGTGGTACAGCTTCGCCTGCATGGTTCTGCTGGGCGCGGCGTATACGCTCAAGCGCAATGAACATGTACGGGTCGATGTGATGTACGGCAGACTGCGGCCGCGCACCCGGGCATGGATCGATTTGCTGGGGTTCATTCTGTTCCTGATGCCCACTTGCGTCATCATCGGCGCGATGTCGTGGCCCTTCTTTCTCAATTCTTTTCTTTCGGGCGAGATGTCCTCGGATGCCGGCGGCCTGATCCGCTGGCCCGCCAAGCTGCTGCTGCCGATCGGCTTCACCATGCTGATCGCGCAAGGCATCTCGGAAATCATCAAGCGCATCGGCTACCTCGCCGGCAGATATGACATGGACACTCAGTACGAAAGGCCGCTGCAATGATCACCTTGCAAAACATGGCGCCACTGATGTTCGGCGCCCTGGTGGTCGTGATGCTGATCGGCTTTCCGGTCGCGTTCTCGCTTGCCGCGCTCGGCCTGGTGGCGGGCGGCATCGGTGTCGCGCTCGGATTCTTTCCGGCCCAGTACATGTCGAATCTGCCGCTGCGGGTGTTCGGCATTCTATCGAACGACCTGTTGCTGGCGATCCCGTTCTTCACCTTCATGGGAACGATACTCGAGCGCTGCGGGCTGGCCGAGGACCTGCTGGAAGGTACCGGCGAATTGTTCGGCAGGGTTCCCGGCGGCCTGGCCTTCGCGGTGGTGATTGTCGGCGCGATACTGGGCGCGATCACCGGCACGGTGGCCGCATCCGTGATTGCGATGGGCATGATCTCGCTGCCGATCATGATGCGCTACGGTTACAACATGCGGCTCGCGACCGGCGTGATCGCAGCGTCCGGCACGATCACGCAGCTGATACCGCCATCGCTGGTGCTGGTGGTTCTCGCCGACCAGCTTGGTCGCTCGGTGGGCGATATGTATCGGGGCGCCAATGGCCCTTCGCTTTTGCAGACCGGGATTTTTCTTTTATACATCGCCGCCATCGCCATCCTCAAGCCGCAGTGGGTTCCCCCTCTGCCGGAAGAAGCACGCAGCGCGCGCGGTTGGGCGCTCTGGCGGCGCGTGCTGTGGGGCATGGTTCCTTCCATCGTGCTGATCTTCCTGGTACTTGGCACGATTTTCATGGGACTGGCGACGCCGACTGAATCGGGCGCAATGGGCGCCGTCGGCGCCATGCTTCTGGCGGCCATGCACAGGCGATTGACATGGCCGCTGGTGAAGCAGGGCATGGAAACCACCATGCGCATCACCTCTATGGTGATCTTCATTCTGATCGGCTCGACCGTCTTTTCGCTGGTATTCCAGGGTGTCGACGGCGGCCTGTGGATCGAGCATATGCTGGCCGATCTGCCGGGCGGACAGCTAGGCTTTCTCATCTTCGTCAACCTGTTCATTTTCTTCCTCGCGTTCTTTCTCGACTTCTTCGAGATCGCATTCATTCTCCTGCCGTTGCTTGTGCCAGTCGCCAACAAGCTTGGCATCGATCTGGTCTGGTTTGGCGTGCTGCTGTGCGTGAACATGCAAACCTCGTTCATGCATCCGCCTTTCGGGTTTGCGTTGTTTTATCTGCGCGGAATCGCGCCCAAGGAGGTCAAGAGTTCCGATATTTATCTGGGCGCCATACCTTGGGTGGTGATGCAGTTGATCCTGGTAGCGATCGTGATCTTCTGGCCGCAGTCGGTCACGTCATGGCTCGATAAGAAAGTGGACATCGATATCGACAAGATAAGGATAGAGGCGCCGCCGAATGACGGCTCGAGCGGCTATCCGGGCGCCGACGGGCGCGCCGAACCGGAGGCCCCCTCCGCACCGCCGGAGAAGTAGTGAAGCCTTGCACGCTTGCGTCCGGTCAAGGCGACGCGTTGCTTTGCCGCTAGACTGAACGTTTCGAAGCTCCATGCGAATTACGTGCGCGCCGGATCCCCGCGCAGCATGGCGTCGGTTCCCGACGCGGCAGGAGCGCGTTTTCCCAGGGCTATATGGATGCATGGTGGATGACCGTATGGGCGACCGTTCGCTCGGAGTTTTCTGATCTCGCGGACGTCGAACAGGTGACGCGCGTTTGCGTGCGCCTGCTGGTCGCGATCTTTCTCGGCGGCCTGCTCGGCTATGAGCGCGAGACCCGGGGTACGTCGGCGGGATTGCGCACCCATATGCTGGTCGCGCTCGGCGCCGCGCTGTTCGTGCTGGTGCCGCTGCAGACAGGCATGTCGATACCGGACGTGAGCCGCGTCCTTCAGGGTATCGTGTCCGGCATCGGTTTCCTCGGTGCCGGCGCCATCATCAAGCTATCCCAGGACCGCGAAATAAGAGGGCTTACCACCGCCGCCAGCATCTGGCTGACCGCGGCGATCGGCATCGCTGCCGGGATGGGCCGGGAGGCTACCGCCATGCTGACTACCGCGCTCGCGCTGGTCATCCTTGCCGTGCTGCGACGGCGGACATCGAAATCGGCCCGGATCTATACGGCTGATCATAACAAGCACTGATCCGTGTGCAGGGTGTCTCAGCATGCCCCCATGCCGAGCTCTCCGAAAGCCGGCATTAATTCTTTCTAATAGTCAGTCTGAATCCG
>JAQGLQ010000353.1 GCA_028292785.1 Noviherbaspirillum sp.
TTCTTCTCTCCGTCGCATTCGTCGCTGGTTGCGCTGCAACAAAAAGTGATTCCGGTTCAGGCACTACCGCCAAGCGCTCCACTGGCGAAGTGATCGACGATGCTGCAATTACCGCGAAAGTGAAGACCGCGCTGCTGGCCGATCCGGAAGTCCAGGCACTGAAAATCGATGTCGATACCAAGGAATCCGTCGTCCGTCTGAAAGGCGAGATCAAGACTCTGGCTCTGCGCAAGAAAGTCGAGTCCATCGCCCGCGGCGTGGCAGGCGTCAAATCGGTCGACAATCAACTGATCATCAGCGGCTAATCCGGCTTTCCCGCTTGCGGCGGGAGCATGTGTATGCGGCGACGCCTGATGCGCATGCTCCCTTTCTCGGCTCTGTTTCTGTCCTCGATCCCACCCTGGTTTTCCGGCATGCCCATGGCGTCGCGCAACGCAGCGATGACCGCGCCGCGCATATCGTTCCAGTGCTTGCCGCGCGCGGCTGCGTGGCACTGATTGATTTCCAGTTCGATTCCCACATAACGCTCTTCCGAAAATCGCCGCCTCAGTGCGACGGTGAAGCCATCGTCGGTTCCCGCGTAGGGATAGTTCATGCGTGTCTTCAGCGCCGGCGCGCGCGCCTGCAACGCCGCCTTCCACCGACGGCATAACGCCGTTTCAGCCCGCCGCGCGGGATCGTAGAGCAGGCCGACATCCGCATTGCGCACTTCTCCGTTCAGCGCCGGTGTGAAGCTATGGCATGACACATGGATCACACGCCGGCCTTCGGCGATCGCTTTTTCGATGCGTGCCTCTGCTGCGGCGCGATACGGCGCATGAAAAAGCGTTTTGATTTCGTGCCGGATGGCGGGCGGCGCGCCCCGGGTGAACTCGGAATATAGCTTCGGATGGCGCGGCGAACGGTTCAGATCGATCAGAAGACGGCTGATCGTCGCGGCATGGAGCGGCGCCCGCAACGCCGCGGCCATGTCGCGCGCGACGCGCAGCGCGCCCATGTCATAGCCGCGATGGGTCCGCAATATGGATGCCTCGGCGGGGAACAGGTCCCGATAGCGCGCGGGTATGCGATTGCCGCCGTGTTCGCAGGTGACGAGGTAGAAATCTCCGGATGCCGGGCGACTCAAGCGAGCCCTTCGAACATGCGTCCCTGCAGCAGGCAATCGCATAGTTCGCGATAGACCGCCTCCAGCCTGGGGCGTGAACAATCGGCGCCGACCGCGCGCATGATGCGCCGCGCCAGCGGCCCGTGCCGCAATATCCTTTGCAAGGGTGCATTCCATAGCCGGACATGCTCAACCTCGATCCGCATCATTTCATCGATCAGATGACACCACAATTCCCGCGCATTGCAGCGCGGATCGGGGAAGCCGAGCACGGCCAGATATTCGGAATCGTCGATGACCGCTTCTTCCGCATCGACGATACAGGCGCGCAGAATGGCAGCCAGCGCATCGGTGGAGATGGCTTGCTGCAAGGCCAGTTCCGGCTTTTCGGCGCGGTACAGCTTGCGCGTCAGGAAACTCGCCGCCGCGGCGATGGCGAGATCCGCATGAGGGCATTCCTGGGTATCGATCACCCGTAATTCGATCGCCTGCCGGTCAAAGCGCGCGATGGCGCCGTGCGAATTCAGCCATTCGTGGCGCAGCACATTGGCCGGATCCAGAGCAGAAATGTCGCGGTACATGGGCGCCAGGACTCTCTCTTCATATTCGGCGCGGCTCGACACGGTCGGCGGCACCACCTTGCCGGCGAGCGAGGGCACTTCATCCGAGTTTCGCCAATAGGCCTGCATGCGGTAATCCATGAACCCGGTATCACGCCGGCCGGCGATGGGCGAACTCGCCGCCAGCGCGGGCATGATCGGCAGCACCAGGCGCGCCGCCGCATGCAGGCGCGCGAACTCCTGGTCGTCGGCAAAGGGGAGATTGAGATGCATGCTTTGCAGGTTTGCCCAGCCGTGGCTCCTGACGTCGAAGATGCGTTCGTATGCCTTGTATATCGCCTTGTTGTGATACGGCCAGAGGCGGGTTTCGGTACGCGGGTTCATCCATGGATGCATGGCGGTCGGCATCAGCCGCGCTCCCATTCCTTCCAGCATGTCGTTCATCGCGCGGATCTCCGCCTGAAACGCTTTCGGCAACATGCTGAGGGAAGCGATTGGCTGCGGGTTCTTTATTTCAATGACGTGCAGCACCAACTCATTCGACCACGCCAGGATGCCACGTTCGACTTCGGATAGTTCATCTTCGGCGCCCGCGGCGGCCGCGCGCATCAGCTGGTCGGCGATCGGCAGCACCGACAGATGCTTATTGTCAACAATCATGTATTCAAGCTCGATTCCGTAGCCGCCGAAAGCATGGAGGAATCGGGCCGGGCGGTCGTTCATGATGCGGCACTGCCCTTCAGCGCTTCCAGACGCTTGTGGAATACGCCCATCACTTCGCGATACAGCGCGTCGCCGAGCACGGCGTCCTCATTGCCGGCATCGACGTTCGGATTGTCATTGATCTCGATGACGTAATACTGGCTGCCGACCTGTTTCAGGTCGACCCCGTAAAAGCCGTCGCCGATCAGGTTCGCCGCGCGCACCGCGATCTTCACCACGTCGTCGGGTACTTCGCTGATCGAAAAGGCTTCGGTCCTGCCTTCGCAGGTGCGCTGCTGCTCATGCTTGATGACCTGCCAGTGGCCTGGCGCCATGTAGTACTTGCAGACAAACAGAGGACGCCGGTCGAGTACCGCGATGCGCCAGTCGAATTCGGTCGGCAGGTATTCCTGCGCCAGGATCAGTTCCGACTGCTCCAGCAGTTCGTCGACCTTCATGCGCAGCTCTTCCTCCGAACGGACCTTGACCACGCCGAGCGAAAACGCGCCGTCGGGCTGCTTCAGGATGCAGGGCAGGCCGAGCGTCGGCACGATCCGTTCGATATTGTCGCTGTGGACCACCAAGGTCTTCGGCACGGCGATATGGTGGCGCGTCAGCAGTTCGGTCAGATAAATCTTGTTGGTGCATTTCAGGATCGATTCCGGATGGTCGATCACTACCATGCCGGCCGCGGCCGCCTGCCGCGCGAGGCGGTAGGTGTAATGATTGACGCTGGTGGTGTCCCTGATGAAAAGCCCATCGAATTCGGTCAGCCTGTGCGCATCCCTGGGCGAGATGATGTCCACGCGCATGCCGAGCAGTGCCGCGGCATCGGCGAATTTCTTCATCGCCGCCGGGTTGGAGGGCGATTCATCGCGGCCCGGGTTGTACAGAATGGCCAGCGAGGGAACCTGTTCCGGCGGCTTGCTGGTGCGGATCTTTTCGTCTTTCAAATAGGCGATCGCCGCCTGCCTGAAGAATGGGTGATCGTGCACGGGAATATCACGCACGCTGCCGGCATAAATACTGCACAGGCACCAGCGTCCGTTCACCTGTTCGCAGCGTACATGCAGGATGGGCGCTCCCAGCATCCGGAACAGTTGCGCACACAAATGCTCATGTTCGCTTTTCTCGTGAGGGTCACGGCCGAAGTAAATGACGAGATTCGCCACGTTGCCGGCCAACCGGGCGAATGAGCATTCGATCAGGCTGCCCAGCTTGGCCTCGACATTCCGCACCAGGTCGTCCGACTGCAATTCCTTGATGGCTTCGACATCGGGCACAGGCGCGTGGTTGCGCGCTTCCGCAAGCAGCGATACGTAATACCCGTGGCTCTGGTACAGGCAGGAATGGCAGAGATTGAAGACCCGGGCAGGGTGAGTGTCCCCATAGGCGGGTTCCATCAGGTAGTCCCGCGCCGGCACGGCCGACACGCCCGGTATGTCGAACGGCCAGTCCTGCAGGCGGCTCACGACAAAAAGAATGTTCATGGCGTTTCCTGTCGTCGCCTGCGCGAGGGATGCGGTGGATGGATCACCAGGAGATTGGCGTCATGGGTCACGATGCCCAGCATCACGGCGCCGAGGACACGATCGATATTGAGCCAGTATTCCTGGGTGCTGGCATAGGGATTGAGCTGGTAGGGATCGACCACGCGCACCCGGCGACGCTGCACATCGTATCCGGCGATCACCACGAAGTGCCCGGACGGCAGGCCCCGGATGTCGTCCGGCACGTCGTCGGGGCCATACTCGCGCGGCACGCGATACAGGTAGGTGGAACTCAGCCCCGTCAAAATCGGCACGCCGCGCCGCAGGATGCCGCTGATCAAGCCGCGCGACAGGTCGACCAGTCGCAAGCGGCCGCCGAGGCTAAGGAACTCCAGATAGCCCGTCGTGGCATGCTGCAGGCGATAGTCCATCTTATGTTCGCGCTGCAGCTTCAGGCGCTCGGCGATATCGATGTTCCGCTGCGTGAACCACGCCGGATCGAACACGTTGAGATTGTAGGTATAGATTGTCGCCTTGTAGCCCTTGCGCAAGGCGTCGCAGGCAAGGAAGACGGCAAAGGTGCCGCCGTGCTCCAGCCGGCCGGTCCGCGTGATCACTGCGGGCAGTTCTTCATCTTCGCCCCAGTAGCGGTACACGGCATGCAGGCAGGTCGGACCGCAGGTGGTCTCGTCCGGCTGTGAAAGTATCTTGACGGGAAGTAGTAAGGGCTTCGTATCCACGTAATCATTGCTGCCGAAACCAGTTGTGCTTGCCGGATGGCTGGAGCATCGTTGAAGCGGCTGCCCGGCTATTGCTGCGACTTGCAATGAATGGCATTGTCGATGCCAGCCAAGAACAGATGCCGTTCAGGTATGCGTTTGACCATGACACCGCCATACATTCCCGGCTTCGCAAAAAAAAGCATGTAAAAGCTGCCTGCATTTGCCTATCCTTCTTGGTGCGGACGCGCGGGGCCAAGCGTGTCGGCAGGATATTCGGTCCTGACTGTTCAGGGAAGCATGGGCATGGCCGGGCTCCACGGGCATGAACGATGC
>JAQGLQ010000393.1 GCA_028292785.1 Noviherbaspirillum sp.
GCCGAACCCGGTGTCGATCCACGGCATCGAACTGATGCAGCGCGATGTCGACCGCGCGCGCGAGGCGCTCGGCAACGCCGCCAGCTTCACCTGCGGCGACATGTGCAAGACCGATTTCGGCAAGGCCGATGCGGTGGTCATTCTCGACGTGCTGCACTACGTGAGCGTCGAAGCCCAGAACGATGTGCTGCGCCGCGTGCGCGATGCGCTGTCACCGAAGGGCACGCTGATCCTGCGCGTCGGCGACGCGGATGGCGGCTTGCCGTTCAGGTTCAGCGTCTGGGTCGACCATGTGGTGACCTTTGCGCGCGGCCATCGCAACAGCCGCATGTATTGCCGGCCGTTGTCGGAGTGGAAAGCCGCGCTCGCGGAACTCGGATTCGAGGTCAGGAGTCTGCCCATGAACAAGGGGACGCCGTTCGCGAATATCCTGCTGGTGGCGACAGTTGCCTGAAACATAACCAACCGGCGGGACGAGTTTGTTAAAATCGGCCCGCCCATCCATTTGCTTCCACCGGTCCCCAATTGAATCCGCTCCTTCTCTCGCATTTCTCCGCCGTCAGCTGCATCGGGCGCGGTCTCGCACAGACGCTGGAGTCCTTGCGCGCCCGCAGAAGCGGTCTGACGCATTGCGATTTCGATACCGTCGATCTCGATACCTATATCGGCGCGGTGCCCGGCCTCGACGAGATCGCCCTGCGTGCCGACGTGCGCGAATACGACTGCCGCAACAACCGCCTGTTGCAGCTGGCGCTGGAACAGGATGGCTTCGCCGATGCGGTCGCGGCGGCGGCGGCGAAATACGGCGCCGGCCGCGTCGGCCTGTTCCTCGGCACCAGCACCTCCGGCATCCTGCAGACGGAATTGGCCTATCGCGAGCGCGACGCCGGGAGCGGGGCGCTGCCGCAAAGCTTCGTCTACCGCACTTCGCACAGCACGTTTTCCGCCGCCGACTTCGCGCAGCGCTACCTGCGCCTGGGCGGCCCGGCGGCGGTGGTGTCCTCTGCCTGTTCCTCGAGCGCGAAGGTGTTCGCTTCCGCCCGCCGCATGATCGAGGCGGGCATGATCGATGCCGCCGTCGTCGGCGGCGTCGACACCCTGTGCCTGACCACGCTGTACGGATTCAATTCGCTCGGCCTGACCTCGACCCAGCCTTGCAAGCCCTATGCGGCCGATCGCAGCGGCATCTCGATAGGAGAGGGCGCTGCAGTCGCGCTGCTCGAGCGTGCACCGCGCAGCCTGGACGCGGATGCGGTGCTGGTGACCGGCATCGGCGAATCGAGTGATGCGTATCACATGTCGTCCCCGCATCCGGAGGGGGTGGGCGCGAAGATCGCCATGCAGAATGCGCTGGCGGCCGCGCAACTGGAGCCGGGACAAATCGATTACATCAACCTGCACGGCACCGCGACGCAGAACAACGACGCTTCCGAAGGCAAGGCGGTGCTGGCGCTGTTCGGAACGTCGACGCCGTGCAGTTCCACCAAAGGCGCGACCGGCCACACCCTGGGCGCGGCGGGCGGACTGGAAGCAGTGATCTGCGCGCTGGCGTTGCGACACGGCTTCATGCCCGCCGGCGTGAACACCGCGCGGCTCGATCCGGAACTGCCGCTCGATTATCTGCTCGACACGCGCGAACAGCGTATCGATCGTGTACTGAGCAATTCCTTCGGTTTCGGCGGCACCAATTGCAGCCTCGTGTTCAGCCGCGCCAACTGAGAACTGCCAGATGACTACTCTTATCGGCTACATCGACGGCATCGGCCTGCTCGGACCCGGCTTCACCGACTGGCAAGCCGGCATCGCCATCCTCGCGGGAAGCGAGCATTACGAATACCGCAAAACCGCGCTGCCGGCCCCCGCGTCGCTGCCGCCGGCCGAGCGCCGCCGCTGCGGTACCATCGTCAAGCTGTCGCTGGCGGTCGGCCATCAGGCGGCGGCCCATGCCGAACTTGATGCGGCGACCCTGCCGACGGTATTTTCGGCATCGGGCGGCGACGGCGGTAACTGCCATGAAATCTGCGAAATGCTGGCGTCCGACGACCGCCTGATTTCGCCAACGCGCTTCCACAATTCCGTGCATAACGCCGCGGCCGGCTACTGGGGCATCGCCACCGGCGCGATGGCATCGTCGTCGGTCCTGTGCGCCTACGACGCGAGCTTCGGCGCCGGCCTGCTTGAAACGATGGCCCAGGTCGCTGTCGACCGCACGCCCACGCTGCTGATCGCCTGCGACACCACTTACCCCGAGCCGCTGCGCAGCACCCGCCCGATTCTCGATGAACTCGGCGTGGGCCTGGCGATCGCGCCGGAACAGAGCGCCAAGTCGCTGGCGAAAATCAGTGTACTGCTGACTTCGGCGCAGGCCGACCGGATGGCCGACGAGGCGCTGGAACGCTTGCGCACGTCGATTCCGGCGGCGCGCTGCCTGCCGCTGCTTGCCGCGATCGCGGCGCGCCGGCCTGCGACCATCGTGCTCGATTACCTTGACAGCAGCCAGCTGCAAGTGGAAGTGACGCCGTGCTAGATCGTGCCGGGATCGCGGCGCGCATTCCGCACCATGGCGACATGTGCCTGCTCGATCATGTCGAGCAATGGGATGAACAGCATCTGCGCTGCGTCGCTTCCAGCCATCGCGCGCCCGGCAATCCGCTGCGCAGCCATGGCAGGCTGGCCGCCGCGGCCGGCATCGAATACGCGGCGCAGGCGATGGCGCTGCATGGCGCATTGAGCGCGCCCGAGTCCGCGCGGCCGCGCGCCGGCTTCCTCGCCAGCGTGCGCGGCGCAACGCTGCATGCGGCGCGGCTCGATGACGTGGCCGGCGATCTGACGGTGGAAGTGCGGCGTTTCAGCGGCGACGGCAACCATGTGCTGTACGACTTTTCCATTCGTGCCGGCGATGCGCCGCTGCTCGACGGCAGGGCGGCGGTAGTGATCGACGCCGACGCCTGAGCCAACACTATTTTTCATAGCGAGACCGAATCATGAAACGTGCTCTTGTCACAGGCGGCAGCGGAGTTCTCGGCGGCGCCATCAGCCGCATGCTCGCCGCCGAAGGTCACCATGTATTCGTGCATGCCAATCGTCGCCGCGATGAAGCGCAGGCGGTGACCGACGCGATACTCGCCGGCGGCGGCAGCGCGGAAGTGCTGGTGTTCGATGTCACCGATGCGCAGGCGGT
>JAQGLQ010000402.1 GCA_028292785.1 Noviherbaspirillum sp.
AATGAAGCGAATCTCAATAGCGGTTACATATTCCAGCAACCGCGTTTGATGCCCTGGCGAACCGTAAAAGAAAACCTGCAGTTCGCACTGCGCGCCGAACACGGCCGCAAGCACGCGGACGAGGACCAGCGGATCCAGAAAATACTCGACCTGGTTAATCTTGGCGCTTACGGCGATTTTTACCCGCACCAGATTTCCGGCGGCATGCAGCATCGGGTTGGCATCGCCCGCGCGTATATCCGCGATCCTGATTTCCTGCTGATGGATGAGCCATTCGGCAGCCTGGATGAAATGACCGCGCGCCACCTGCGCTCCGAGTTGGTCGCCACATGGATGCGCGACCAGCGCACGGTGATCTTCGTTACGCACGATATTATCGAAGCGTGTTATCTGGCCGACCGGATCATTATCTATACGCCCAAGCCGACCAGGATCGCATCGGTGATCGAAGTCGATCTGCCGCGGCCGCGTGTTTATGGAAGCAAGGAACTTCACGATGTCGAGGCCAGGGTATTGGCGGTGTTCGAGCAATCGCTTCAGCAGTTCATGGATACAGGCGAGCCGCAAGTGGCGTAACACAAATGGCGTGCCACCTAAGCGGCTGGCTCGATAGAGATAAATGGATTTATAGCAACATCGTTTTCGTGAATTTGCCATATGCATGGAACCGATGCCTTAAAACTGCTTTCTGGCCTACACTTAATATAGAGATAGGCGACAAGCCCGGATAGAGATGTGCTTGTCATCTAAGCGAACTGAACCAAGATATGTGGAGGAGATACGATGTTTGTTAAAAATTGCTGGTATGTCGCAGCCTGGAGTACTGAAGTCTCCGCGACTCCCATGGCACGTACGCTGCTCGGCCAATCCGTCGTACTGTACCGTACTTCATCCGGCGCCGCGGCCGCGCTGGAAAACCGGTGCCCTCACCGTGGCGTGCCTCTTTCCGTCGGTAAAGTCGAGGGCGATTTGCTGCGGTGCGGCTACCACGGCCTCGAATTCAACGCGAGCGGAGCGTGCGTAAGTATCCCCGGGCAAGACGTGGTACCGCGTTCTTGCCGTGTCGAAAGTTATCCTGTCGCCGAGCGCGATGCCGTGATCTGGATCTGGATGGGCGATCCCGCATTGGCAAACCCGGATGACATCGTGCCTTACCCATGGCACTCAAGTCCGGTATGGAGCTGGAAAGGGGCTGTCTATGATTTAGAGTGCAATTTCGAATTAATGAATGACAATCTTCTGGACCTGACCCACCTCGGGTTTGTCCACCTGAACACGATCGGCGGCGATCCGAAAAGCCATTCCAATGCCGAGATGAAGACCACCAGGGACGGGCGGCACGTGAGCGTGGTGCGCTGGATGCGCGACGTAACCCCGCCGCAGACGTTCACCAAGAGCGCGGGTCTCGAAGGACGTATCGACCGTTGGCAAGAGATCGACTTTTATCCGGGAATCATCACCATCTGGGCCGGCGGCCTGCCGACCGGAACCGGCGCCTACGAAGGAAACCGGGTCGGCGGTTATCAGTCGCGCATCTTCAACGGCCTGACACCGGAGACGGAAAACACCGTGCATTATTTCTGGTCGGCCGCGCATCATCACCGCCACGACGACCCGAAGGTCACCGAGCTGCATTTCTCCCATATCGCCCACGCGTTCGAGGAAGACCGCGCGATTTTAAGTCTCCAGCAAAAGAGCCTGAACGCCACTTCCAAGAAGCTTGTCGATATCAAGTCCGACGTTGCCGGCCTGCACGCGCGCCGCATCATTCAGGAAATGAGAGCAGCGGAACAGAACCCGGAAGTGAAAGCCGCGGCGACGGTATAACCGTACTTCATGATGGAGTTTTCACGCTATTTTGTTGCGGGCAACTGGGTGAAATCCTCCGGTGCCACCGTGTCGAAAGTGATTAACCCTGCAACGGAAGAGTGCATCGCCGCGGTACGAAGCTGTAGTCAGGCTGATATCGATGATGCATTCGAGAGCGCGCGCGGGGCTTTCGTATCATGGCGCGTCAGCACCCTCGATCAACGGCGCGCGGTCCTGCGCAAGCTCAGTGACGCGCTTGCGGCCCGTTTGGACGCATTCGTCATGGCGTACGTACGGGAAGTCGGTGCGCCGGTTTTTCTGGCGCGCGAAAAACTGGTCCCGATGGCGTCGACGAATCTCGGTTTTATCATCGATGGCATCGACCAGATCGAGTGGACCGAGCGCATCCGCAATTCAACCGTGGAGAAAACGCCGGCGGGCGTGGTTGCCGCGATCACTCCCTGGAATCATCCTCTCCATCAGATAGTCGCCAAGTTCGCCGGCGCGGTCGCCGCCGGCTGCGCGATGGTGCTGAAACCGAGCGAGCTTACTCCCGCTGTTGCGCAGCTTTTCGCCGAAGCCGTTGCTGAAAGCGGATTGCCCGCCGGCGTGTTCAACCTGGTATGGGGCGAGGCCGAAGCCGGCCAGTATCTGACGTCCCACAGGGATGCGGATTTCATTTCCTTTACCGGCTCGCGGGAAACCGGCGTGAAGGTCATCCAGGCCAGCGCCCCCGATATCAAACGTGTCGCGCTCGAGTTGGGCGGCAAGTCGGCAGCCATTGTCCTTGACGATGCCGACATTGAAACCGCCGTGCGCGCCGTACTGCTGCATTGCACGGCGCATTCGGGCCAGACCTGCACATCGCAGGCACGCCTGCTCATTCCGCATCGCTTCGCGGCGGCGGTTGAAGAGCAGCTCGTGGCACTCGCGGATGGCGTGAAGATCGGCGATCCACAGGACGAGGAAACACGGCTGGGCCCGGTGTCCAGTCTTCGGCAGTTCGAGCGCGTCAACGGATACATTGACCTTGCAGTACGGGAAGGGGCTCGGCGGCTGACAGGTGGAGCAGGGCGCGCGCCCGGCTTTGCGCGCGGGTTTTTCGTTGCGCCTACCGTTTTCGCCGATGTGACTCCCTCGATGACGCTGGCGCAGGAAGAAGTCTTCGGGCCGGTACTGGCATTGATGACGTATCAGGATGATGACGAAGCGCTGCGGATTGCGAACGGTACCCGCTACGGGCTATCGGGCGCAATCTGGTCAAAAGATGTGGCGCGCGCCAAAGCCTTTGCCGACGGAATGCGTACGGGACAAGTCATCATCAACGGCGCGCCGCAAAATCTCGCCTCTCCATTCGGCGGCTTCGGCGCGTCGGGAATGGGCCGGGAAAACGGGCGATTCAGTATCGAGGCATTTCTCGAACTTAAGTCGGTACAAGCACCCGGATAGAAATTGATAGCGTGAGGTTTTCACCACACGCGGATGGCGCGCTTGCCGCCGCGTCAGGCGCAAGCGAACTTTCACGGTTTCGATTTGTCATTTTGTTATCGTCTTATCGGCTTTCACAAATGGAGAAACCATGAAAATAATTTTATGGATCGTCGGGATTATCTTTCTTATCGGGCTTCTGGTCGTCACCGGCATATTCAAACTCATCTTTTAAGGGGCCATCACATTTGCGGCATTAGTGCCTGCGACAGGGTGGTGATCCGCGCATCCCTTCCTCGGATTGAGGGACGGGATGCGCCGTTCCGTCCAAACGAAAAACGTATACCTGCCATCACAAAAAGTGTTTTGGACAAACACGGTGTGCCAATGCTCCAATGATTCCGCAGAGACGTTGTAGCGTTCGGTAGCCGGTGATCACTCGTTTTCCAATCAGAAGGAGTCGCTTGAATGGCACGCATTTTCCATAGGGCCGCAATGGCCGTCATGACCACACTTTGCATCGCGGCGACGGCGCCCGCGGCAGCGCAAGCGAAAGGCAAGCGCATCGCTTACCTGACCGCTACCACCAGCAACCCGTTCATCGCGGCGCTCGCGTCGACCATCGAGCAGGATGGCACCGCGCAGGGAATGAAAGTCACGGTCATGACCAGTCCCTATGACGCCGCGCTGCAAAGCCAGCAGATCAGCGACGCGCTGGCCCAGAAATTCGATGCACTGGTCATCACGCCGGTCGCCGAGCGCGCCATCCTTCCAGCGCTGAATCTGGCGAAAAAGGCCGGCGTCCCGGTATTCCTGGTCAATTCGCCGATCGCTAACGGCAATGAAGATCTCTACATGTCGTTCATCGGCGAGGATCATGTGGAACTTGGCCGGCTTACCGGCGAAGCGCTGAGCCAGGCCCTGAAGGGCCGTTCCAATCCGAAAGTCGCCCTGGTGACCGGTTCGCTGGCCGAAGGCGTGGCGCCGCGCAGATTGCAAGGCTTCAAGGCGGCGCTCGCGGCGCATCCGGAGATCAAGATCGTCGCGACTGAAGATGCGAAATGGGACACGGCCGCGAGCGAACGCATCGCCGGCCAGCTGTTCGCGCGCTTTTCGGCGCAGGGCGGGCTGGATGCGGTGTACGGCATGGCCGACAACGTAGCCCACGGCGTGATTCAGGCGGCCAAGGCGGCCAACGTTCCGCTCGGTACCGGCAAGGGCCAGCTGGTCGTCGTCAGTTCCAACTGCATGAAGTTCGGCGTCGACCACATCCGCAACGGGCTGCAATACAGTACCGCGACCCAGATGCCGGTACGCACCGGCAAGGCTGCGATCGCGACGGTCGCCACCCATTTCGACGGTAAGCCGGTCGTCAAGAATAACTACCTCAAAATGGCGGCGATCACAAAAGACAATCTCGCCGAATACGCGGCAGCCTGCACTTACTGAGTCGGCCGCATGTCTGTTCCTGTTCTGGAAGCCCGCGGCGTCGGTAAACGCTTCGGCCCGCTGGAGGCGCTGAAGAGTGTCTCGTTTTCCATCGGGCGCGGCGAGATCCGTGCCCTGTGCGGCGAAAACGGTGCCGGCAAGAGCACCCTGGTCAAGCTGTTGACGGGCGTGTACCGGCCCGACGTCGGCGCGATTCATGTGGATGGGGAGGCGCGCGACTATAAAAGCTCGCGCGATTCCCAAGCCGACGGCATCGCCTTCGTATCGCAGGAACTCAGCATCGTTCCGCATCTCTCGATCCTCGACAATATCTGGCTCGGCCATAAGGATGTCCCGCTGTTCCATCGGCGCAAGCATCTGCGCGAGCGCGCGGCGGATGCGCTGCAAATGGTCGGCCTCGCGCATCTGCCGCAGGGCTTGCCGGCCGGCAAGCTGTCGCTCGGCGAACGCCAGCTGGTCGAGATCGCGCGCATGCTCGCGCGCGACGCTCGCGTGCTGTTGCTGGACGAGCCGACGGCGACGCTGAGCGAACATGAAATCGAAAGGGTCTTCACGGCGCTGCGGCGGCTGCGCGATTCGGGCAGGTCGGTGATTTTCATCACGCATCGCCTGGCCGAGGTGTTCGATATCTGCGATTCGGTGACCGTGCTGCGCAACGGCGCCGAGGTGGCGACGCTCGCCATCGATGCGGTCGAGCGCGACAGCCTGGTTGAAATGATGCTCGGACGGCCCCTGGAGCAGATGTATCCCTTGCCGGGCCAGCCCTGGAGCGACGCCGGGATCGATGTCGTCGGCTTAAGCGTGCCCGGGAGCGTGCACGGGCTTTCCTTCAGCGCCAAACGCGGCCAGATCGTTTGCCTGGCGGGGCAGATCGGCTCGGGAGCGGCGGAGGCGGTGCGCTCGCTCGCGGGGCTCACATATAACGCCACCGGAAAAATCCTCGTCAACGAACGCATGGTGCGGCCCGGCTCGGTGCACGAGGCGATGGCCGCGAACATCCGCTTCGTCTCGGAAGACAGGGCGGCCGAGGGCGTGTTCCTTACGCTGCCGGTGCGGGCCAACCTGCTGGCGACGCAGCTGGACCGGGTCAGCAGGCTTGGCATCATGTCACACGGCGACGTCGGGCGCCGCGCGGTCGGCATCTGCCGGCAAGTCAAGATCGATACGGCCAGGCTGCCTTCGCGCGCCGGCAATCTCAGCGGCGGCAACCAGCAAAAAATCGCGATAGGACGATCGCTTACCGACGATCCCAGCGGCGTTCTCCTGATGAACGAGCCGACCCGCGGAGTCGATGTCGGAGCCCGTGCCGAGATTTACGAACTGATGCGGCAATTCTGCGCCCGGGGTTATTGCGTGGTCATGATGTCCACCGATATCGAGGAAGTGGTCGGCATGGCCGATGTCGTGGTGACGATGTACCGCGGGCGCAAAGTGGCCGAGTACACGCGGGCAGATTTTTCCCGCAAACGGATTCTGGCGGACATTACCCATGCGTCCGCCGCAACAGCAGGCACGGCAGGTATGGCATGAGCACTTCTCCTTCTTTTCTCTCCGCTTCCCGGTTTGGCGGTTCGCGCGCGCAGCCGATCCGCGTTTCGCTGTCCGCGGCCGCCAGCGGCGCGGCACTGCTCGGACTGCTGGTGGTCGCGTGGCTCACGCCGGGCTTCACCAGCCTGCCGAGCCTGATTGCGCTGACCGGAACGATCTCGCTGATCGGCTGCATCGCGATCGGCATGACTTTCATTACCTTGAGCGGAAACGTCATGGCGTTTTCGCTGGGGGCGACCTGCGCCGCCAGCGCGATGATCGTTTCCTGGATCTCGGCGTCGGGTCTGGCGGCGGCGGTCGCGGCCGGCATCGTTTTTTCGACGATGCTCGTCGGCCTGCAGGGACTGATCATCGGCTGTTTCCGGGCGAATCCGCTGATCGTGAGCATCGCCTTCCTCAGCCTGATTCTTGGGGCGGCCCAATTCTTCGTGGGCGGCGAGTCGATCTATGCCGACAACGCGGCGATGTCGCCGTTGAAGCTGCCGGTCTTCGGCGTGCCGGTCGCAGCGGTGGTTTTCGTGCTGGCGGCGATCGCCGGCGAACTGGTGCTCCGGTACACACGCTTCGGCCAGCACGTGATATTCGTGGGCAGCAATCCCGACGCGGCGACGGCGGCCGGCTTGCGGACCTGGCGCACGGTTGCCGCTTGCTATGCGTCAGCCGGGCTTTTCACCGGGCTGTCGGGCGTCCTGATTGCCGCGCGTTTCGGTTCGGGCAGCATGGAATTCGGCGTGGGCTACGACTACAGCGCCATCGCGGCGGTGCTGGTCGGCGGCACCGCCATCGGAGGCGGCCAGGGATCGGTGCTGCGCACCGTGCTCGGCGTGACGGTGATCGCCGTGCTGCAAAGCCTGCTGCTGCTGCATGGCTTTGACACGCAGTATCAGTACCTGCTGACCGGGGTCATCGTGCTCGGTGCGATCCTCTTGCAAGCGAAGGGACGCGCATCATGAGCGCCGCCAGGAACCTGCTGGCCAGCCCGACGCTTCGGCCGCTTCTATTGCTGGTGATCGTGGTCGCCGGTTTTGCGGCTTTTCACGGCGGCGCCGGCTTCCTTGAACAAAAGACCGCGTTCAGCGTGTTCCAGCATTTCGCCACCGTGGGCCTGGTGGCGCTCGCGCTGGGACTGACGATGCTGATGCGGGAATTCGACCTGTCGGTGGCGGGCATGATGGGACTCGGCGGATGCGTCGCGGTATTAAACGGCAACGGCGACCCCGCCCTCGGCCTCGTTGCCGCCATCCTTGTCGGGATAGCGGGGGGCCTCGCGCAGGGCGGCCTGATCGTCGGGCTGCATCTCGGCTCGGTCGCGGTGAGCCTTGGCGGGCTGCTGACCTTCAGCGGCATTGCCTATGTCGTCACCGGCAACCAGACCGTCCCGTTCGAAAATATGGACGTGGCGATGGCGATCAATGCGCCGGTGTTCGACATCATGTCGGTGCGCGCGGCGGTGGTGCTCGCATTATTCGTCGCTGCGGCGCTGGTCATCGGCTGCACCCGTATCGGCCGCGACATCATCGCCGCCGGCAGCAACCGTCATGCAAGCATCATCGCCGGCGCCAATCCGGACAGGCTGGTCGTCGGCGTCTTCGCGGTGTCGGGGGCGCTGTCGGCGCTGGCCGGCGCCATGCTCAGCTTTGGGTTATTGTCGGCTTCTCCCGGCGGCGGCGTATCCGACATATTGGTGCCCGCCGTGGCCGCGGCGATCCTCGGCGGCGTTTCGCTATCGGGCGGCACCGGCCGTCCGCTCGGCATCGCCGCCGGCGTGCTGATCCTGTGCGTGCTGCGCACCGGTCTGACCTCCCTCGGCGCCGCGCCGTATGTTCACGATATCGTCACCGGCGCCATTTTGCTGGCGGTCGCCATCGCCGACGGGCCTCACCTGCCGGTGCGTTGGTTCCAGATGGGTCGGCTAATCGACCCAAGGCGCAACCCAAGGCGCAATGCGCTTCACCAAGGAGATTAATCAATTGCAGAACGCACCCAAGACAGACGAAGAATTTTTCAAGGAGCGCGGCTTCGGCCAGACCATGGGTTTCGGCAAGCGGCCCGGACTGGTGGTGGTCGACCTGATTTGCGGGTTTACCGATCCCGAGATGCCGCTCGGGGCCAACCTCGATTCCCAGGTGGAGGTGACGAATCGACTGATCGCGGCATGCCGGCAGGCCGATGCGCCGATCTTCTTCACCACCACATCATATGATGACGCCAGCCTCAAGGACGGCGGTATCTGGACGCTCAAGCAGAAGGGCGCGGCGACGCTGCGTACCGGCACGCCGGCGGTGGCTCTCGATCCGCGCCTGCATCGCGAGCCTTCGGACTCCCTGCTGGTGAAAAAGTACGCATCCTGTTTTTTTGGTACCGATCTTCTGTCGCGCCTGGTGGCGCACGGCATCGACACCGTGATCATCACCGGCTGCACCACCAGCGGATGCGTGCGCGGAACCGCGGTCGACGCGGTACAGTACGGCATCCGTCCCATGGTCGTGCGGGAAGCGGTCGGTGACCGCTCGAAGGCGGCGCATGACCAGAGCCTGTTCGATTTGCAAGCGAAATACTGCGACGTCATCGGCACCGATGAAGCGCTCGATTACCTCCGGCGGTGCGCCGGCTCAGCTAATACAACCAAGAAGGAGATCGCCTGATGCAAGAACATGATCGTTTCGACTACTCGCCCATCGTTCAACGCCCGCCGCGCAAGCTGCCCAACGATGCGCGCGTCGGTGTGTGGGTTATCCCGAACATCGAGCATTTCCTGTTCGACCGGCCCTCTACCTCGCTGACCGGCATTACCACCTCGCTCGTGCCCGACATCCTGAACTATTCCTGGCGCGACTACGGGCCGCGCGTCGGCGTGTGGCGCATGATGGAGGTGTTGGCCAAGCATGGCGTCAAGGTCACCGCCGCGCTGAACTCCGATGTCTGCGCGCGCTATCCGGAACTGATCAAGGCCGGTTGCGAGCATGGCTGGGAGTGGATGGGCCACGGTAAAAACAATTCGTCGCTATTCAGCAAATTGCCGGAAGACCAGGAGCGGGCCCTGATCCGCGAGGTGATCGACACGATTCATGATGCCACCGGCGTGCGTCCGCGCGGCTGGCTCAGCCCGGCGCTTTCCGAAACCCATAACACGCCGGATCTGCTGGCGGAGGCCGGCATCGAATACACGGCGAACTGGGTCAACGACGAGCAGCCTTATCAGATGAAAGTCAAAACCGGTTCGCTGGTTTCCTTGCCCTACGCGATCGAGCTCAACGACATTCCCGCTTTCCTCGACCTGAAGCAGAGCGGCGAGCAGTTCGCCACCATGATCCGCGATACGTTCGATGTGCTGTACGAAGAGGGCGCGAGCCAACCGCGCTTCATGGCGATTTCCCTGCATCCTTTCCTGGTCGGGCACCCGCACCGCAGCAAGCCATTCGAGCGTGCGCTCGAATACATCAAGCAGCGCGGCAACGTCTGGTTCGCTACCGGCTCGGAAATCCTCGACTGGCACAATTCGACCAGAGGCTGAAAGTTCAGGAGGGCTGGAGCTCCAGCTTCGTGGCCAGCGGGCCCTGTTTTTCGGCGATCATGTCCACCAGCTGATCCATGTATGACAGCACGGCGCTATCGTCAGGCGCACGGTCTCCGGCCTTCCGGCTGTGCCTGACGATGTACAGGGTCTGGGATAGGGTGGGTTCGACGATCCGGCGGACGGCCAGCTGTCCGCTGGCGAGTTCGCGGGCGACGGAGCCATAAGGCAGGATCGTCGCGGCCATTCCGCGCAACGCCATTTCCCGTATCCCTGCGATGGATTGCATCTCGCAGGCGACCTTGAATGGAATCCCGCGCTCGCTCGCGGCCGCTTCGACGGTGCAGCGCCCGGCGTCGCGTTTGCCGCCGTGCGCGATTTCCCGGTTCAATGCCTGCTCGAGCGTGACGGTCTCCTCGGCCGGCGCCTGGTCGGGGCGCGTTACCAGCAAGAGTTCTTCGCGCAGCACCGGCGTGAGATGAATGCCCGGCCGCTCCGCCACCGCGTACGCGAGCGCGATATCGATTTCGCGGTTTCCGACGGCATCGGCCAGCTTGAAGCTCGGCTCCTCGCGCAGGCTCAGCGTCACGTTGCGCAATCCGACACGCGCCTTCACAACCGCCTCCGCGCCGACCAGCACGACCAGGCTCGGCGTCAGGCCGAGCACCAGATGCCGGCAGGCCTGCTGGCCGAACATGGCAACTTCCGCGCGGGTTTCCTCGAGCATGTTGAAGACGGCGTAAGCGCGCTTGTAAAGAAGCTGCCCGGCCGGCGTGGGATCGACGCCGCGCGAGTGACGATGCAGAAGGGGCACGCCCAGCATTTCTTCCAGCTGGCGGATCTTGAGCCCGAGCGCCGGTTGCGCGACGTTCAGCTGCTCGGCCGCGCGGGTGATGTTACGGGCTTCAACCACCTTTGCGAAGTAACGAAGCTGACGCAGGTTAATCGTGGTGTCTTTCATTTTTGGCTTCTCCGGGCGGCCATACGGACAGCTCCTCCTCGTGCGTTCCCATGCGCCGCAGGCAAGCGCTTCGCTGCTTGCACAAGCGTTGCGGCGTCGCCGTAGTGTAGCGGATTGTTTGCGGCGCAGGCACCGCGGTCGATTGGCCGGAATCGTGCCCCGTTCGCAATGCGAACACCCTATGATTTCGCCGTGCTTTGATGCACACTAAGTCCCGTCCGTCCGAATCCCTCGGACGGTTTCAACTTCCGTCGCTCCGGCCGGCACTCGACGCGTCCGATATGCGGTTCGGCGCGGCCATCGAGCGGCAACTATCCTATCGATATTCGGCGAAATGAAGAAGCAATCCGGAACTCCTGCCGAGCCTGTATCGCCGCAAAGCGGTCCCGGGCGATCGGCCGGCGCGGGCATCCAGGAAGATGCGGCTGACGAATCCGACCGGCAGGGCGTGAAGTCGGTCGAAGTCGCCGGCCGCATTCTCGAAGCGCTCATGGCGCGTCAGATCAGCGTATCCCTGAAAGACCTCAGCCAGGAAACTCGTCTTCCGGCCGCCAAGCTGCACCGCTACCTGACCAGCCTCATCCGGGCGCGACTGGTCAGGCAGGATGCCCGGACGCGGCTGTACCAGCTTGGCAGCTTCGCCGTGGAACTCGGCGCGGCGGCGATGCATTCCTCGGATGCGATGATCGACGCCGTGCGCAAGCAGCGCATGGTGCGCGATGCCGTCGATGAAACCGTTTCGCTGGCGATCTGGAGCGCGAACGGGCCGATCGTCATTCATGTGGAAGAAA
>JAQGLQ010000426.1 GCA_028292785.1 Noviherbaspirillum sp.
AGCGTAATGATCGTCTGGAGCAGGCATTCGGCGAGCGCCGGCGCGCGGATTATCCCGGGGCGGACAGCAGCGGATCCAGTCAGCCCGACAATGCGGCGGGCAGCTCGAATGATAATGCGCGGCGTCAGGGGAAAATGTCTCCGGAAGAGCGTCGCGCCCTGCGTCGTCAGATCGACGAAGCCGGACATGATATCTACAGGCCAAAGCGATAGCAGCAAGCCGGACGAACCTCACCGTTTTTTCCGCATGATCCGCCGTCGGCTCAGCGTGGCGGTCAGCTTTCCAAGCAATTTGTAAACCTGTCCATATCGTTTTTTCCACGCATTCACCGCCCGATACTGGCGAACCACAGTGACAGCATCGCGACGTGCGATTGGGCCAGTCAGTGCATTGGCCGGTCCCGAGCGGAAAACATTGTCGACGGTTTCGCGCACGAGCGGTTCCATCAACTTGAGCGCTACCTCCGGCGCTATGCCCGACTTGATATAAGCCTGCTGCGCCACATCGAGCAAGGTCACGAGATAATTGCAGGCGAACACCGCGGCGGAGTGGTAGATGATCTTGGCGTTGGCGTCGATGCGGAGCGTTAGCGCGCCGATCGACGCCCATCCTTCATCGAGCACCTCCAGCGCGCGCTGGTCGCCTTCCATGCCGCAATAAGTCCCGGCAAAGTGCCGCACCACCTGCTCGGGCGCGGCAAAACTTCTGATGGGATGCGCGCTGGCCACCGCCGCGCCTTGCCGACGTGCCGACTGCAGCTCCGATGAGTCGAGCGCGCCGCTGCAATGGAAGACGATGGCACTCGGCGTCAGTGTCCCGCAGTCTGCCAAAGCTTCGCAGCATGCCCGAATCTGGCTATCGGAAGCCGCGATCATGTAGAGGTCGGCCGGACGCAATTCATCATAGCCGCGTACCGCATTTCCATGCCCCATGAATGACACCGCATGCTCGGCGCTTTCGATCGACCGGTTGAGGACATCCTGAACAACGAACACTCCGCTCTGCGTCCATAACCGGCCCAGCGTTTTCCCGACGTTCCCGCATCCGATGATATTGAGAGTCCTTCGCATCGCTTCCTCTCCGCAGTCATGCTGTCAGTTGCTCCAGTGCCTCCTGCTGCTCCAGCCACTCGGTTTCGAGCTGTTCAAGCTCTTTTGCAAGATAGGCCTGATCGACGATCAAGGCTTTCAGCTCTTCCTTGTTCGCTTCCGCGTAGATGGAGGGATCGGCCAGCTTCGCATCGACCAGCTGCTTGCGTGCGCCGAGCTTCGTCATCTGTTCATCGAGGCGCTTGATGCGTGACTCGATCGGCTTCTTCAAGGCCGAAAGGCGTTGGCGCACTTCCGCTTCGAGGCGGCGGCGTTCCTGCTTATCCTCGCGCGACGCTGGCGCGGCCTTCTGTTCCGGTGCAGCCGACGCGGATGGCAACGGCGCATCCGATTTGGTCAGCTTGGTCTTGAACAGCCACTCCTTGTAGTCGTCGAGGTCGCCGTCGAAAGGCTGCAATCGTCCGTCCGCAACGATCATGAACTGGTCGGTCGTCGCGCGCAGCAGATGACGGTCGTGCGACACGACCAGCAGCGTGCCTTCAAACTGGGCGAGCGCCATCGTCAATGCTTCGCGTGTTTCAAGATCGAGGTGATTCGTCGGTTCGTCCAGCAGCAACAGATTGGGCCGCTGCCAGACGATCAGCGCCAGCGCGAGGCGCGCTTTTTCTCCGCCCGAGAAAGGCGCGATCCTGCTGGTCACCATTTCGCCGCCGAAATTGAAGCCGCCGAGAAAATTGCGCAATTCCTGTTCGCGCACGTTCGGCGCGATATGGTTCAGATGCCAGAGCGGCGATTCGTCGTGGCGCAGCATCTCCACCTGATGCTGGGCAAAATATCCGATCGACAGGCCTTTGCCCAGCTGTGCATCGCCGGCCAGCGGTTTCAGTTCGCCCGCGATGGTTTTGATCAAGGTGGATTTACCGGCGCCGTTCACGCCGAGCAGGCCGATGCGCTGCCCAAGCTGAAGCGAAAAGTTGATGCCGGAAACAATCACCTTTTCGGTTATTTCATGACTCGTACTCTCTTCGGTGCGATAGCCGGCATTGACATCTTCCATGACCAGCAGCGGATTGGGGGCGCTCAGCGGCTCGCGGAACTCGAATGAAAATTCGGATGCCGCACGCAGCGGCGCCAGCTCTTCCATCTTGGCCAGCATCTTCATGCGGCTCTGGGCTTGCTTCGCCTTGGATGCCTTTGCCTTGAAACGGTCGACGAACGATTGCAGATGCGCGCGCTCGCGGGCCTGCTTTTCGAACGCGGCCTGGCTCAGCGCCATCTGCGCTGCCCGCTGCGTTTCGAATGCCGAGTAGTTGCCGGAATAGCGCTTCAGCTTGCGGTCGTCTATATGGACGATGACGTTGACCACGCCGTCGAGAAAATCGCGGTCGTGCGAAATGATGATCAGCGTACCCGCATAACGCTTGAGCCAGTCTTCCAGCCAGATGATGGCATCGAGATCGAGGTGGTTGGTCGGTTCGTCCAGCAGGAGCAGATCGGAAGGGCACATGAGCGCCTGCGCCAGGTTGAGGCGCATGCGCCAGCCGCCTGAAAAGCTGGCTACCGGCTGCTGCATCTGTTCGAGGGAAAATCCGAGGCCGGTCAGCAATTGTTCCGCGCGCGAACGCACCGTATAAGCATTGGCGTCCGCCAGGGCCGAATGAAGCTCGGCGATGCGCGTGCCATTGGCTGCGCTTTCCGCCTGCGATTCGACGCGTCCGAGTTCAGCTTCCAGTCGCCGCAACGTGACATCGCCGTCGATCGCATATTCCAGCGCCGGGCGGTCGAGCGCCGGGGTTTCCTGCGCCACATAGGCCATGCGCCATTTCGCCGGGAAATCGACTTCGCCCTGGTCGGCGTGCAGCTCGCCGCGCAGCAGCGCGAACAGGCTCGACTTGCCCGCGCCGTTAGCGCCGATCAATCCGATTTTGTCGCCGGGATTGAGAGTGAGGTCGACATTTTCAAGCAGGGGCTTGATGCCGCGGATGAGGGTGACTTGTTGAAATCGGATCATGCTGCGTTCATTTCAGTTGGCTGGCCGTCAGCAGGAATACCATCTCGTCGCCGGCACTGGTCGACAGCCAGGTCATTTCCATATCGGGGAAGGCGATCTCCGCGTGTTCGCGTTCATTGCCGATTTCGACTACCAGAATGCCATCCCGCGTCAGCCTTTGCGCCGCGCCCTCCACGATCTTGCGCACCAGGTCCATGCCATCCGGCCCACCGGCCAGCGCGAGCTGTGGTTCATGCCGGTATTCATCGGGCAGCCTGCGCATCGAGCCTTCGTTCACATACGGCGGGTTGGTGATGATCAAATCGTATTTTTTATTGGGAACACCGGCATAGAGATCCGACTCGATCAGATGGATGCGATCCTGCAGTGCGTAGTCTTCGACATTGCGGCGAGCCACCGCGAGCGCATCGGCGGATATGTCGACCGCATCGATCTGCGCATTGGGAAAGGCATCGGCGAGCATGATCGGAAGACATCCCGAGCCCGTGCATAGTTCGAGAATATTCATCACCGAATCGGGATCGGCGACCCACGGTGCGAATTGCTCGGGAATCAGTTCGGCAATAAAAGAGCGCGGCACGATGGTACGTTCATCGACGTAAAAACGATAGCTGCCCAGCCATGCTTCGTTGGTGATATAAGCTGCCGGCACGCGCTCGGTCGAACGCCGCTCGATCACCTTCAGCAAAGCATCGATTTCTTCCGGAAGGAGGCGAGCGTCGAGAAAGGGATCGAGTCTGTCAAGCGGCAGCCTGAGGGTATGCAGCAACAGGTATGCGGCCTCGTCGAATGCATTGCTGCTGCCGTGGCCGAAGAAAAGTTCTGCGCTGTTGAAACGCGTGACCGCATAACGCAACAAGTCGCGCAGCGTCGAGAAATGAATAGGAGTCTTTGAAGTTGGCATAGGGTATGAGACTGCGATGGGATGCTGCGGGCTGCCGCCGCGCCGGGAGAACGATTGGCGATTACGGCAGCAGGTTTTCCAGCGTGCGACGGTAAATGTTCTTGAGCGGATCGATGAAGCGCACTTCGATATGTTCGTCGATCTTGTGGATGCTGCCGTTCGGCGGGCCGAACTCGATGACCTGAGGGCAGATCCGCGCGATGAAGCGGCCGTCCGAAGTACCGCCGGTGGTCGACAGCTCCGTGTCAATTCCGGTTTCCGCCTTGATCGCTTCGCTGATCGCATTGCTGAGATTGCCGCGCGGCGTCAGGAAAGGCAATCCGCCCACAGTCCACTTCAGGTCATAGTCGAGGCCATGGCTGTCGAGGATCGAATGCACCCGCTTTTGCAGGCTCTCGACGGTACTCGCGGTCGAGAACCGGAAGTTGAAGTCGATAACGACTTCGCCGGGAATGACGTTCGAGGCGCCCGTGCCGCCATGAATATTGGACATCTGCCATGAGGTCGGCAGATAGTATTCATTGCCGTCGTCCCATTTTTCGGCAACCAGCTCCGTCAGTGCGGGCGCGGCGAGATGGATGGGATTCTTCGCCAGCTGCGGGTAAGCGATATGGCCTTGCACGCCCTTGACGATCAGCTTGCCTGACATCGTGCCGCGGCGTCCGTTCTTGATCATGTCACCCAAGACTTCGGCCGAGGTTGGTTCGCCGACGATGCAGTAATCAAGCTGCTCGCCGCGCTCCTTCAGCCTGTCGCAGACGATCACCGTGCCGTCGGTAGCCGGACCTTCCTCGTCGCTGGTGATCAGAAAGCCGATCGACCCGCCATGCTCCGGATGTGCCGCGATAAAATCTTCGACCGCGACCACCATCGCCGCGATGGAGGTTTTCATGTCGGCCGCGCCGCGCCCGTACAGCTTGCCGTCACGATGCGTGGGCTTGAAAGGATCGGATCCCCACTTTTCAACCGGACCGGTCGGTACCACGTCGGTGTGGCCGGCG
>JAQGLQ010000505.1 GCA_028292785.1 Noviherbaspirillum sp.
CGACGTTGACCATGAACCAGGCGCTGTACAAGAAGCTGCCCTACGATCCGATCAAGGACTTCGCGCCAGTCTCGCAGGTGGCTTCGCTGCCGTTGCTGCTGGTGGTGAATTCATCGCTTCCGGTCAATTCGGTCAAGGATCTGACCGCGCTGGCGAAGTCGAAGACGGGCGGCATCTACTATGCGGCCGGCACGCTGTCATCGCAGTTGGCCGGCGAGCTGCTGAAGTCGCTGGTCAAGGTGGACATGGTGCATGTGCCGTACAAGGGCAGCGCGCCGGCGGTGCAGGGCCTGTTGAGCGGCGAAGTCCAGACCGGCTTCGACGTGATCTCGACCACCTCGCCCCATATCAAGACCGGAAAGCTGCGCCCGCTCGCGGTCACCGGGGAGAAGCGCGACCCGGCAATGCCGAACGTGCCGACGGTGCAGGAAGCCGGCGTGCCCGGCTTCAAGGTGGTGTTGTGGCACGGCATCGTGGTTCCCACCGGAACGCCCCCGGAAATCGTCAGGAAACTGAATACCGAGATCAACAATATCCTGGCCAAACCCGGGGTGAAGGAGAAATTCGCGACGGCCGGCATCAGCGCCACCGGTTCCACGCCGGAGCAGTTCGCCTCCGTCATCAAGTCGGACAGCGCGACCTGGGGCAAGCTGATCAAGGAGACCGGCATCCAGCTCGACTGATGGGGGAAATTTCCTTCTTCCGCTTCCTTCTTCGGCGTCCATTTCCCGCGAGCGGGAGACGGGAAACCGCCTTGAAGGAGGCGGGCATTACTTCCTGTTGCGCCTCGAATGGACCAGCACGGTCGCCAGACAGGCCCATTCCCACTCTTCCTGATAGAACCGTGCGCCGACCTCGATGAATTCATGGACCGGGCCGCAGCATTCGGGACACTCAAGATCGGGAATCGCGCGGGCCATTAGTTCGGCAAGGGCTTCGAGGTCTATCACGACCGTATCACGGTGCTCCATGGGATTTCCTTTTGTATGGCGATGTCTCTGTCTCTTATTGATACATATAGGCCGTGCCCGGTTATGCAACGCATTCTTTCCGGCAATGCTTTTCATGCCGCGTTGCCGCGCCCTCAGGCATGGCCCCGATCGTGGGTGGCGACCACGACCAGGTTGCGCCCGCCCACCTTGGCCTTATAAAGCGCGGCATCGGCGCGCGCCAATAGTTCCGTGAAGGATTCGCCCTGCTGCAGTTCTGCCAGACCGATGCTGACTGTATATGAGGCGGTACTCGAGGAGCCCTTGGAGCCGGCGATCGGCACTTGCCGCTCGAGCGCCGACCTGAGTCGCTCAGCGACGATCAGCGCGGCCGGCAGCGCCGTGTCGGGCAGCAGCATCGCAAACTCCTCGCCGCCGATACGCGCGAAGTAATCGATGTTCCGGATGACGGTCTCGGCGCGCAGCACGACATCAATCAGCACCTGGTCACCGGCGGCGTGCCCCAGCCTGTCGTTGATCTGCTTGAAGCTGTCGACGTCCACGACCAGCAGCGAGAAGGTGCGACCGCTGCGTGCCACCCGCGACATTTCGCGTTCAGCCAATTCGAAGAGCGCGCGCCGCGACCATGCGCCGGTGAGAAAGTCGCGGTTCGCAGCATGTTCGGCATTCGCCATCATGCGATCGTTGACCATCATGATGGCTCCCAGCGTCAGCACCGGGAGGGCCACGGTATTGGCGGACAGGAAGAAAAGATTGACCGTGCTGGGCTGGGACAGGGCCGTCAGCTCCGAGGACGCAAAGACATGCACCAGGGCGCGCACCGTATGGCCGGCCGCGATGGTCAGTGCCATGGCCTGCGTGAAGAGATGCGAATAGCGGAAGCGTTTGGCCGACCCGGCCCGAAAGACCGTCGCCGCGATTGCCAGGCATACGCCGCCGTGAAACGCCGAGACCGTGATGGTTCGCAGCGGATAGGAATCGACCACCAGGTGGAATACAAGATAGGCGATGGCGAAGACGACGCCGCCCGCCCGGATTGCCTGCCACGGCACCTTGCGCGCGAAGAAGCGACGGAAACCGACCAGGATCGCCGTGATCGCCGCCGCGTAGAGCGCATTTGCAAGCTCATACGAAAAAAATTCCGGCAGCGCCCTGTCGAAGCCGTAAAAAACGAAAGCCATCGCCGCAAGCGCATTTCCGGTCGCCCATTCCGCGATGCCGGGCACAGCGCTGCGGCGCAATGCGAACAAGGCCAGCAGCATCACCACGCAAAAAAGCGAGGCGATCAAGAGAATGTTGAGTGCGCTGAGCATAGTCGGCTTGGCTGTCGATCGATTGAACAGTCGAGAGTGTACCTTTAACGCGTGGGCAAGGTGAGCACGGCAAGCGCATGCAGCAGCTCACATCGCCGGAAAAATATAGACGATGCAATCGTCAATTGGTTGCTCCGAAGGCGGACCGGCATCACCGTTTATTGTGCTTCAACAATTTTGATGAAAGGAAAATCAGTTCAGGATACTGAATATTGATGCGCCGCGGGAAGCCTGCCGCGCACAAACCGCCGTCGCAAGCCGAGCTTCCGGGATGCATGTAAAATCCACCTTTCTCCGGTGCCGCCGTTCGTGGAGACCGAACTCGGGCGCCGTGACACATCGTTTCTCCAATGATAAAAAGCATATGCCCTCTCCCGTAAAACATCCGCGCGCATTGTCAGGCACGTCGTCATTCCGTGTGAAGCCATCGTGACGCAGGCACGCAAATCGCACAGCGCCGAGGACTTCGCCGCCTGCGCGCCATTCTTCTTCAGTTCGTTCATCTGGAACTTTTCGCTGGGGCTGACATATATCCTTATTCCGCTCTACGCGCGGCACCTCGGCATGTCCGGCACGCAGGTCGGCATGCTGATCGCGTTGCCGGTGGTATTGCAGATCGCGTTCACGCTGATCGGCGGCGCGCTGAGCGACCGGCTCGGCGGAAAAAATCTCGCGCTGGCTTCGTCCGTGGTGACCTGTATATCCGCGGCCATCTTCATGTTGTCCGCACACTTCGTGCTGATGTTCATCGCACAGGTCATGATGGTGATGGCGCGCGCCATGTTCTGGCCGGCCACCTGGTCGATGGCGAGCCAATTGCCGGGCAATCCCGGCATCCAGATGGGACGGCTCAATGGCGCGACCAATCTCGGCCAGATCGTCGGCATCACGGCGGCGGGCTTCATCCTGATCAGGGGCGGCTTCGCCGCGGGATTTGGCGTCATGATCGTTGCGGGCATTCTTGCGCTCGTCCTCAATCAGATGTATCGCGAGCCGAAAAGGGTACGCACCGGACCGGCCGCGCCGATATTCGCGGCGTATCCCGCGCTCATCAGGAAACGTCCGGTGCGCTATAGCGTTTTTTGCGCCTACATT
>JAQGLQ010000513.1 GCA_028292785.1 Noviherbaspirillum sp.
CGTGTGCTCTTCCGATCTCGCTTGCGGTGCTGTTGGCCATGGGGCGAGAGATGATTTTCATGCACCTTATTTTTACGTAAATTCCCTATGAAACCTGCAAAAGAAATTCGTGTCGGCAACATTATCATGGTCGACGGCAAGCCTTTCATCGTGCTCCGTTCCGACATCAACGGTTCGAGCCGCACGGGCTTTACCTACAAATGGAAGATGAAAAATCTTCTGACGAATGCGCCTCTGGAAAACGTATTCCGCGGCGACGACAAATTCGACGTCGTTGTTCTCGACAAGAAGCCTGTCACCTTTTCGTATTTCGCCGATCCGCTGTATGTGTTCATGGACGAAGAATACAATCAGTTTGAAGTCGAAGGCGAGAACATGGGCGACGCGATCAATTACCTGGAAGACGGTATGACATGCGAAGTCGTGTTCTATGACGGCAAGGCGATCTCGGTTGAATTGCCGACCACTGTCGTGCGCGAAGTCACTTATACCGAACCAGGGGTCAAGGGCGATACTTCCGGCAAGGTGTTGAAGCCGGCCAAGATTTCGACCGGTTTCGAAATCCCGGTTCCGCTGTTTGTCGACATCGGCGACAAGATCGAGATCGATACGCGCACCGGCGAATACAAGAGCCGTAGCAAGTAATCCGGCCTTTGCAAAAAGCGCTGCAGGATAATCGTCCTGCAGCGCTTTTTTTATTCGCGCGCCATCCTGCCGCGGGCATGGCGGTCTTGTGTTGGCATAAGGCCCATGGAGAAATCATACTTGCTATTGTTTCAACGCGCTGTTACATGTAGAACCGAGGTCATTAGTTCGTTAGGAGCAGGTTGTATGAACAGAATGGTTTTGATGGCTTTAACGGTCCCATTTATCGTGGCCGGATGCGGCGCCGTAGCGCCAAAGGATCAGGCACTACCCACAACGCAGCCGGGTGCGAAGGGCGCGGCGGCGCCAAGCCGGAATGCGGGCACGATTGTAATCAACGACGCTGCCGGCACGGCCGAGGTGCAGAAATTGGAATTCCGTTCCGGCGTATCTTCATCCACCGTAGAGCGGCTTGCCAAGGCCGCTGGCTGTACCGGAAGGGAAGGCGCGGGTCTCGTGACCGAAAAGGGCCCGGTCGAGATCTATCGCATCCAATGTGAAAACGGCAAAACTTTCATGGCGCGGTGCGAGCTTCGCCAATGCAAGCCGATGCGGTGAACCAGAGCCCGCTTCGTGTCATAAAAATATCGATCGAATTTTACTAATTATTAGTGGTTCTTCAGAGTCTTCGTTTCATAATTTACGTCGCTTAGGTGTTCGCCATTGCTTTTGTGTAACCGTATGTGACTTCGCGAACGGCAATCGGAAACGGCAACTAACATAGCTGCTTGGGACTTTGGATTTCAGCCTTTTATTTGTAACAGTGCCGGAACTTTCCGTGCGGCATGTAGACCAATGCGAGTGCCGTGATGTTTCTGCGGTTCGAGCGGCGGTCAGCCCGTCCCAAGCGCAAATGCAAGGTCAGCGTTGCTTCATTCTTGAATGATGCGACTGTTGGCTGTATTTGATCAGACATCACGTAGTAGCCTCGTAATCATTATCAGGAGATCACATGCTTCGATCCGAAACGCTTTTTGGCAAGCGCGAAACAAATACGCCAAATTCCTTGAACACTACCTCCACCGGCATCATGCCTTCGGGTACCTCGGGTAGTTCGAAGCCAGGCTCTCCTATCGGCACTCCGGCCGGCACGACGACTTCGCCGGTACCTGCGCCAGTGTCCTCGAGCACGAGCGAAGGCGGCAGCAAACTGATCGTCGGTCCGAATATCAAACTCAAGGGCGTCGAAATCACCGACTGCGACACCCTGGTCGTCGAAGGCAATGTCGAAGCAACCATCGATTCCCGCGTGATTCAGATCGCCGAAAATGGCGCGTTCAAAGGCTCGGCTGAAATCGATATCGCCGAAATTCATGGCGAATTCGACGGTGACCTGACCGTACGGCAGAAGCTGGTGATCTACGCGACCGGCAAAGTCACGGGCAAGGTTCGCTATGGCAAAGTCGTCATCGAAGAAGGCGGCCAGCTCGCCGGCGATATCCAGGTCGGCGCTTCCTCCTCCAAGGGACTGGCTGTCGCAAAAGCTGGCTGATGCCAGATTATCAGGCGGTTCAGGCAGGCCACTGAAATAACAGGCCGCCCGCCTACCGAACAACCCGGATCACGTCGTACGTGTCCGGGTTTTGTTTTATGGATAAAAGGCGTGCGACAATAGCAGCCTTTCATTTGGGACTCCACGCACGGAAAACAGACGGTCTGACCGGCGTGTCATTCGCGATCATCCCTCCGACATAAGACAAACATCATGTACCCGCAATATATTCTCACTCTGTCCTGTCATGACCAGCGCGGCATCGTCCATCGCGTGTCCGGCTTTCTGGCTGAACATGGCTGCAACATCATCGATTCCGCACAGTTCGGAGATGCACAGTCCAGGCTGTTCTTCATGCGCGTGCATTTTGCCGCCGAAGATTCCGCCGTCAGCGATGAGACCTTGCGCAGGAATTTCGCCGCTCTCGCTGATAGCATGCAGATGTCGGCGCAACTTCATGATGCGCACAAGAAGCCGCGTGTCATGCTCATGGTGTCCAAGATCGGCCACTGCCTTAACGATCTATTGTTCCGTTACAAGAGCGGCCTGCTGCCGGTAGAGATACCGGCCATCGTCTCCAACCATACCGACTTCTATCAGCTGGCGGCGAGCTACAACATTCCATTCCATCATCTGCCGCTCGCGGCCGGCGCAACGCCTCAAGCCAAGCGAGCCCAGGAGGAGCGCGTGATCGAGATCGTCAGGAGCAACGACATCGACCTGGTCGTCCTGGCGCGCTACATGCAGATACTCTCGCCGGAGATGTGCGCCGCATTGACCGGGCGGGCGATCAATATCCATCATTCATTTCTGCCCAGCTTCAAGGGTGCAAAGCCTTATTATCAGGCGCATGAGCGCGGAGTAAAGCTGATCGGCGCGACTGCGCACTTCGTGACGGGCGACCTGGACGAGGGACCCATCATCGAGCAGGACGTGGAACGGGTGGATCACGCAATGGCTCCCGACACCCTGACGGCGATCGGACGCGATGTCGAATGCGTGGTGCTGGCGCGGGCGGTGAAGTGGTTTGTCGAGCACCGCATCCTGCTGAACGGGCACAAGACGATAGTGTTCAAGTAGGGCAGCCTGAGGATCGATGCTCCTCCGTCCCTTCTCGCACTTACTTGTGGGAGAAGGGCATCATGTCACTGCTCTAGCTCAGCACGCGGCGCAGCCATGCGCTGATGTCCGCGACTTCCTCGGCACAGACGGAATGCGGCATCATGTATTCATGCCATTCCACCTGATAGCCATGCGCGTTCAGCAAATCGCGGGAACGTTGCGCGCGGTCGATCGGTACTACCGAATCGGTGCGGCCGTGCGCCATGAAAATCGGCGTGCCTTGATTTTCCGGGTGGCGCTCCGCTTCGACGGTCGTGTGGATAGGCAGATAGCCGGACAGGCATAACAGGCCGGCGAGCTTCTCCGGATGACGCAACCCGGTCTGCAAGGTCATCGCGCACCCCTGCGAAAACCCGGCGAGAACAATGCGATCGGCAGCAATGCCGCGCGACTTTTCCTGCGCAATCAGTTTTTCCACCGCCTGTTGCGATTTGCGCAGGCCGGCTTCGTCTTCGCGCTTCACCAGATCCATGCCGAGAATGTCGTACCAGGCTCGCATGACATAGCCGTTGTTGATCGTGACCGGCATGGTCGGCGCATGCGGGAAGATGAAGCGGATCCCGGGGCAGCCGCTCAGATCGAGTTCACGCACGATCGGTACGAAATCGGCCCCGTCGGCGCCAAGGCCGTGCAGCCAGATCACGGAGGCGGTGGGGTTGGGAGCGGTTTCAATCTGGATGCTTTCGAGCAGGTCGGCCATGGTGTCTGTCAGCGGATAATAGGAAAATTGGATACGGTTTATTGCGCCGGCTTGGCGCGGACCGCCGATTTCGGCCGGAACGCCTTGCACACCGCCTCGTTGGTCTCGATGTAGGGCCCGCCGATCAGGTCGATGCAATAGGGGACCGCCGCGAAGAT
>JAQGLQ010000579.1 GCA_028292785.1 Noviherbaspirillum sp.
TCGCCGCCCGGCACGTCGGCCGGGCGCTGGCTGGTGAGCGCCTGCAGATGCTCGCGCAGCTTGCGGCAGTACTGCGCCGGCAGCGCCATGCCGTCGACATGGTCGACCCTGACGCCGTCGATCATGCCTTCCGCATACAGCCGGAAGATGCAGCCATGGGTGGCGTCGAACACGTCGTCGGCTTCGACCCGCACGCCGGCCAGTTCGCTGACTTCGAAGAAGCGGCGCCAGTTGATTTCCTCGGCGGCATTGCGCCACCACGTGAGCCGGTAGTGCTGGCGCTCGAGCAGATCATGCAGCGCTTCGAGGCCGCCTTCGATCTCGGGCGTGAAGCGCATCAGCGCCGCCTCCATGCTCGCCGCGCCTTCCGATGTGGCGCCCATTTCGCGCAGCAGCAGGAACGCCGCCTCGGTGCTGGCGTGGCGCACCGAGGCCTGATCTTCGCGCGCGCTCAGCTCGAAGGCGGTGATCACCGGTTCGAGATACGGCGAACCGGCAGTGCGCAGCACGTGGGCGCAGCTGGCGGGCGAAAGCGGAAAGCGGTTCGAATAATATTCGACGAAGATTTTTCCGCTGTCCTGGTCGAAGCCGAGCTTCAGTTCGCCGGCATGCAGGGCGTCGCCATAGGGCTGGCCGAGGAAGGGAGCGAGCATCTTGCCGCGCAGGGCGGGATCGGGCGATTCCCAGTCGATGTCGAACCAGCGCGCGTAGGGACTTTCGGGACCCCATTCGAGCACATGTTGCCACCACGGGTTTTCGCGGCCGCCACCCATGTGGTTCGGCACGATATCGGCGATCAGGCCCATGCCTTCATCGCGCAGGCGGGCCACCAGGCGGCGCAGGCCGTCCTCGCCGCCGAGCTCCGGATTGATGCGGGTCGGATCGACGATGTCGTAGCCGTGCGTCGATCCGGCGCGCGCGGCCAGCATCGGCGACGCATACAGATGGCTGATGCCGAGCCGTGCGTAATAGCCGACCGTGGCCGCCGCATCGTCGAAGGTAAAGTCCTTGTGCAGTTGCAGCCGGGCGGTGGCGCGAAGCAGGGTCATGGCTTTTCTCCCGTCACTGGAACTGGGCGAGCCGCGTTCAGGATCGAGAGACGCTCTGCCACGATGGGCTCGTCGAGCAGTCCGTCGACTTGCCGCGGCAATCGGCGGCGCCAGTTTGGATGGCTGTCGATGGTGCCTGGCACATTCCATTGCTCGGTCAGGCCGAGCGCGTCTTCTATCGGCAGCACGGCCAGCGGGGCCGGTGCCGCGGCGAGAAAGGCGATCGCCTCGCGCGCGGGCGCGGCCTCGGCGCTAGCGGGCGGCATACTGCCGCTGGCACAGCCCGCTTCCGTAAACGCTTTCCATAAGGCGGCGCGATCGGCCGCGCGGGCTTCGCGCTCGCCGGCTTCGGTCGCGCCCTCTTCCATCAGGTCCAGCTTCGCGCGCCAGTCGATATCGCGGCCTTCCCACCAGCCGGCCAGCGTCGGCAGGTCATGCGTCGTGGTGGTAGCGATGGCGTGGGCCGACCATTCGCGCGGAGGGAGGAATGCGCTGGTTTTTTCCGATGCGGACTTCGGCGCGCGCTGGAAGAACAGCACGCGTATGCCGAGCACGCCGGCCTGCGCCAGCCGCTCGCCGAATCCTTCCGGCACCGTGCCAAGGTCTTCGCCGATCACGATGGCGCGATGGCGCCACGACTCCAGCGCGATCAGGCGCAGCAGGTCGTCGATCGGATAACGCAGGTAGGCGCCCTTGTCGGCGCCGGCGCCCTCCGGCACCATCCACATCCGGCCCAGGCCGAGCACGTGATCGATGCGCACCCCGCCCGCATGCGCGAATGCCGCGCGCAGCATCTCGATATAGGCGCGGAAGCCCTTCTGCCGCATGGCGCGCGGAGAGAATGCGCCCAGGCCCCAGCTCTGGCCACGCGCATTCAGCTGGTCGGGCGGCGCGCCTATCGACAGGCCGCGCAGCATTTCATCCTGGCGGCTCCACGCCTGGCTGCCCCCGGTTTCCGCACCGACGGCGAGGTCGGCGATCAGGCCGATCGGCATCCCGGCCTTGCGCGCTTCCTGCTGCGCGGCGTCGAGGCCGCGCGCCGCCTGCCACTGCAGGAAGGCATGAAACGACACTTCGTCCGCGTGTTCCATCGCGAAGGCATCGACCGCCAGGCTGCGCGGATCGCGGTAGGCTTCCGGCCATTGACGCCAGTCGCCGCCCAGCGTCTGATGCAGCGCCTCGAAACGCGCATGGTCGGCCAGCGCTTCGCCGCCGCGCGCGCGGAATTCCTGGAACTCCGCGTGGTCGGCTCCGCTGTCCTTGAATTGCCGGTACAGGCTGCGCAGCAGCGTCAGCCGCAACGTCGCGGCGGCCGGCCAGTCGATCAGTTCCTGCCGTTCGAGCTGTTGCAGGCGCTCGCCGACGTCCAGCGCGGCAATCGCCGATGCCAGGACGGCTTCGCCAAGCACGGCGGCCGGGTCGATATGCAGCGCATTGAGGAACAGCCGGCTCGATGGGCCATAGGGGCTGAAGCGGTTTGTGTCGGCGGAGAA
>JAQGLQ010000586.1 GCA_028292785.1 Noviherbaspirillum sp.
GGAAAGGGCTTGCGCGAAGTGACTATCGTCAAACCCAGCCCCAGCGGCACAAAGAAGCCGAGCGTTACCAAGGTAATGGTCAAAGGGAACGAGCGGGTAACTCAAGGCGGCAACATCAAACGTGCAAAACCGCGGCAGGCAAGCACCAAGAAGAACTCATTGAGCCGAAGCTGACGCCATACGCAGGAAAAATGGAAGGCGCTCGACTTTCGCCCGTACCGGCACCCTCCGCTCTTCTAGCGTAGCTTCAGAATCAGAACCAGGCCGAGCAGACTCTGTACCAGATATACCGCACTAGCGACGCCGTGCAGAATGCCGAACTGCACTTTTGCCTCGGCATCCATCAGGCCACCGGGGCCAGCCCCTTCGCGCAAGGCGGCCATGAATGGCTGAAGGCCGAAGTAACCGACCAATGTACAGCACAGCATGGCCACTACCAGCTGCCGCGTGCGTCTGACTGTTCCTGCATCGACATCATCCATCGGCAAAAGCAGCAGCAGGATAGCGCATGCAACTGACAACCATGCTTCGACACGAAACAGGCTGCCCGCGATCGTGCCTGCGAGTACGCGATCCGTCAGGGTCGCGAACAATGTCGGAGCCACGATATAACCTATAGTCCACAGGCTGCCTGTCCACAACGTTGCAATCGGCAACCTGGCGCGCGCAAGCTTCATGACGATCAGATGTAGTTCACCTCGAGCACTTCGTATTCGCGAATGCCGGAAGGCGCATTCACTTCAACGACGTCGCCTGCATATTTCCCGATCAGCGCGCGGGCAATAGGTGATGTGATCGAAACCTTGAGTTCTTTGAGGTCGGCCTCGTCTTCTCCGACGATCTGATAGGTCACTTTCTGGCCCGACTCAAGGTCTTCCAGATGTACTGTCGAACCGAACACAATGCGACCATCGGCATCCAGCAGCGTCGGATCGATGATCTGCGCTGCGCTCAGCTTGCCTTCGAGTTCGGCAATGCGGCCTTCGACAAAGCTTTGCCGTTCTTTGGCGGCATCGTACTCGGCGTTTTCGGACAGATCGCCCTGAGCGCGTGCTTCCGAGATCGCATTGATGACGGCGGGACGATCTTTCGTTTTCAGGCGATGCAGCTCTTCCTTCAGAAGTTCTGCGCCGCGTTTTGTAATGGGAACTGAACTCATAGTTTTATAGGCTAAATGAAAGCCACAGAGGTCACAAATAGCACCAAGCGAACTCGGCGCCGTCTGTGACCTCTGTGGCTGGGGTGGGTTTGGACTAGTTTAAGGTTTTATGCAAACCTTGTAAATCGTAGACATGCAGCTCGTCCAGATGCCGCATGCCTTCGACCGCCGCTTCCGCTCCGGCAATTGTGGTGAAGGTCGTCACCCGCGCCGCAAGAGCCGAGGTACGGATCGTGCGGGAATCGGTAATCGCGTTGCGCTTTTCCTCGACGGTATTGATGACAAGGGCGATTTCATTGTTCTTGAGCATATCGACGATGTGAGGACGGCCTTCGACGACCTTGTTCACCGTTGTCACCGGCACACCGGCGGCGCTGATGGCAGCCGCAGTACCCTTGGTGGCTGCGACCGAGAATCCCATTTCGACGAGATCCCTCGCCACCTGCACCGCGCGCGGCTTGTCGCTGTTCTTGACGCTCAGGAACACCTTCCCCGAAGTCGGCAACTTGATGCCGGCACCTAGCTGCGACTTGACGAAGGCCTCGCCGAAGGTCTTGCCTACGCCCATGACCTCGCCGGTCGATTTCATTTCGGGCCCGAGGATGGTATCGACCCCAGGAAACTTCACAAACGGGAATACTGCTTCCTTCACGCTGTAATAGGACGGGACCACTTCGCGCTTGATACCCTGGCTGTCGAGCGACTGCCCCACCATGCAGCGCGCGGCGATCTTCGCCAGCTGCAAGCCGGTCGCTTTGGACACGAAGGGCACCGTGCGCGAGGCGCGCGGATTGACCTCCAGTACGAATACGACGTCCTGGGTTGTGCCATCGATCTCCTGCTGCTGGATGGCGAACTGCACATTCATCAGACCAACCACGTTGAGGCCCTTGGCCATCAGGGCCGTCTGCCGCTTGAGCTCGTCGATGGTTTCCTGCCGCAACGAGTACGGCGGCAGTGAACAGGCGGAATCGCCCGAATGCACGCCGGCCTGTTCGATATGCTCCATGACGCCGCCTATGAAAGTGCGCTGTCCGTCGGACAGGCAGTCGACGTCGACTTCAATCGCATCGTTGAGGAAACGGTCGAGCAGCACCGGCGAATCGTGCGACACTTTGACCGCTTCGCGCATGTAGCGCTCCAAGTCACGCTGCTCGTGCACGATTTCCATGGCGCGTCCGCCGAGCACATAGGAAGGACGCACCACCAGCGGATAACCGATTTCCTGCGCCAGGCGCAGCGCATCTTCCTCGGTGCGCGCGGTCCGGTTCGGCGGCTGACGCAGATTCAGGTCTTGCAGCAGTTTCTGGAAGCGCTCGCGATCCTCCGCGGCGTCGATCATGTCCGGCGAGGTGCCGATGATGGGCACGCCGTTGGCTTCCAGATCAAGTGCCAGCTTCAGCGGGGTCTGGCCGCCATACTGCACGATCACGCCCATCGGCTTTTCGAGATCGACGATTTCCAATACATCTTCCAGCGTCAGCGGCTCGAAATACAGGCGATCGGAAGTGTCATAGTCGGTGGATACGGTTTCCGGATTGCAGTTGACCATGATGGTTTCGTAACCGTCTTCGCGCATCGCCAGCGCCGCATGCACGCAGCAATAGTCGAATTCGATGCCCTGTCCGATACGGTTAGGTCCGCCGCCAAGCACCATGATTTTCTTCTTGTCGGTCGGATTCGATTCGCACTCGTCCTCATAGGTCGAGTACATGTAGGCGGTCTTGGTGGCGAACTCCGCCGCGCAAGTGTCGACGCGCTTGTATACCGGCCGGATGCCGAGGGAACGACGCCTTTCGCGCACTGCGGTGTCGCTGGTTTTGAGCAGCTTGGCCAGGCGACGGTCAGCGAATCCCTTTTGCTTGAGTCTGAACAGGGTGTTCTTGTCGAGTGCGTCGAGCGACTGGGTCTCCAGCCACAATTCAATGTCGACGATTTCCTTGATCTGCACCAGGAACCAGGGATCGATGTGCGTGAGCTGATGCACTTCTTCCAGCGTAAAGCCCTGCGCGAAGGCGTCGCCCACGTACCAGATGCGCTCCGGGCCAGGCTCTCCAAGTTCTTCTTCGATGGTTTCGCGGTCGGTCGTCTTTTCATTCATGCCGTCGACGCCGACTTCCAGGCCGCGCAAGGCTTTCTGGAAAGATTCCTGAAAAGTGCGGCCGATCGCCATGACCTCGCCCACCGATTTCATCTGCGTGGTCAGATGGCTGTCAGCCTGCGGAAATTTTTCGAACGCAAAACGCGGAATCTTGGTGACGACGTAGTCGATGCTCGGCTCGAAGGACGCCGGGGTCGCGCCGCCGGTGATTTCGTTGCGAAGTTCGTCGAGTGTGAAGCCGACCGCGAGCTTGGCCGCGATCTTGGCGATCGGGAAGCCGGTGGCCTTGGAAGCCAGCGCCGATGAGCGCGAGACGCGCGGATTCATTTCGATGACAATCATGCGGCCATCGGCGGGATTCACCGCAAACTGCACATTGGAACCCCCGGTGTCGACGCCGATCTCGCGCAGCACCGCCAGCGAAGCGTTGCGCATGATCTGGTATTCCTTGTCGGTCAGCGTCTGCGCCGGCGCCACCGTGATCGAGTCGCCTGTGTGCACGCCCATCGGGTCGAGGTTTTCAATCGAGCAGACGATGATGCAATTGTCCTTCTTGTCTCGCACCACTTCCATCTCGTACTCTTTCCAGCCGATCAGCGATTCCTCGATCAGCAATTCGCTGGTCGGAGTCGCTTCCAGCCCGCGCTTGCAGATGGTTTCGAATTCCTCGGCGTTGTAGGCAATGCCGCCGCCGGTGCCGCCCATGGTGAACGACGGACGAATGATGACCGGAAACCCAAGCTCCTTTTGCACGGCCCAGGACTCTTCGATCGTATGCGAAACGC
>JAQGLQ010000589.1 GCA_028292785.1 Noviherbaspirillum sp.
CTTGGGGTTGTACAACACCGTATTGAGGAGCCGGCGCGACAGTCCCCGCCATGACGCGGGCAGGAATACCGCCTTGCGCGATACATACAAATAGCTTTCGGCGGTGGAACTATGCTCTAGCGCCGGGGCCATCTTGCGATAGAGAAGCCGAAAAAGTTCGCCTTCCCGTGCGAGGAAAAATACCTTGCCGATCTCGCGCCGGCGCAGTTCTTCCATGACTCCGAGGACGAATCCGCAAAAAACCGGACCCAGCTGGCTATAGCCGTAGCGGTAGTGGAAATCCTCTGAAGCGGGAGAAGGAATCATGTGCAGAAGCTGCCGGCCGCGCCAGAAAGGATTACGGGCGGCGAGCCAATGCAACGTATGGCCTTCCTGGCGGCGCTGGAGATTCACGGTGTCGCGCAGATGATAGGAACGGATGCCGAGGCGCCGAGGCGCCGCGAAATCCGAGTGCGCATGATCGCCCACATGCACCATGCGCGCAGGCGCCACGCCTTCGACCTCAAGCACATGCCGGAACAGCCGGCCCGAATATTTGGCAAGCTTGACGTCGGCCGAAACATAGATGAAATCGATCAGACCATCCAGCTGAAAATGCCGCAGCAGCTGCCGGATCAGTGTCCCGTCCAGATACATGTCGGAGATGGCTACGATTCGTTTACCCTGCGCCCGCGCGGCGGCGACGACGGCGATCGCCCCGGACTTGGGAAAGAGCGCTTCCTTCTCGGCCTCCATTTCGCATTCGATGAATGCGGCGCTCATCGCTTCCTCATTATCGGGAGCGAGATGACGGGCGACGCCTGCGGCGATGTCGCTGAAAGCGCATTCGTGGTCGAAACCGTTTTCCACGGCTTGCCGGCGCAACGACGCTTCGACTTCGTCGCGGGCGGCATGAATCGCGGCGGCGGTAAGCGCGCCGGCGCCGTTCTTGCCAAGGCGCGCTGCGAGACGCCGGGCCGATGCGAGCTTGACCGCATCGGGTGGTTCTATGCACCGCTCGAGCAGCGTGTCGAAAATATCGAAGGAGACCAGGTCAACTTCTTTCTCGATCGCGGCAAGCCGATGCGTCAACTCCGAAATGCTGATGATGGTGGGAGCGGCCATGTCAGTTCTTGTTTGCATGCAGTCGTATTCGGTCAAGAAGCCTTATGCGCACCAGCCGGATCCCAAATAATTTCGCGAGGGTCTTGTTGATCAGACGGGCCAATGGGGATTTCTCACGGCCAAGAGCGCCTGCCACGCTGATGAGGTCTTCCATGTTCTGCTGCGCGCCACGCATCTCCGTCAGCTCGCGCTGCAGGTCCGTCGCCCAGGTGGCGAGCCCGAAGCGCCGGAGATTCACCGCTTGCCAGAATTTCCCGGGGCTGCGGCCGGCTTCGTCGACGTGGTGCAGCGCGTTGGCGCATTGACCTGCCATATCCGCGATCTCCGCCAATTCCGGGAAGCCGAACGTCAGCGGGTCTCTCGGATTGCCGATGGCGTTTTCATCGGGCGCATGCAGGGCATGGCGCGCGGCACCTATTCCTGAAACAAAGCAGTTTCTCGCCGCATCCGCATGATTTGCAGAGAGATGGATGACGCCGCTCCAGAACCAGGCCGCGACGGTTTTGGTGGCAAGCAGCGGACTGAATGCGCAAGGGTCAGATTCGGTGACAGCCGCAAAATAGCGCAAGGCTTCCCTGTGATCACCTTTGGCCATGGCCATCCGGGCGCCGAGGAACGCTAGCGAAATTTTCCAGCGCAGGATGTGGGGATCGCCGTTCGGCTTGGCGAGATAGCCGTCGATTTGTTCGAGCACCGCTTTCGTATCCTCCGGCGCCGCCGGGTTGTCGCCCAAGACGCGATAACCGGCAACCGCCAGAGCCGCACCATAGTCGGCGCTGTCCGGGGGCAAGGACTCCATGACCTGTCGCGAAAGCCGGTGCAGCCCGTCGGGATCATCGAGACGTTCGCCCATCTGCACCAGCGGCCTGTAGAGCCAAGGATTGCGATAGTGCCGTGCGAAATCGGTGAGATGAAAGGAAGCGCCGGTGGAGGAACGTTCGAAATCGGGATGTCTATAGGGCGCGGATCCGGCGGCCATCGGATCGGCCGATGCCACCACAATCCACCATTCCGTGTCCGCCTCTTGTTCCATCTGCTGCAAGGGCAGCCGCTCGAGAGAGCGGCGCGCGTCCGTCAGCTTGAAACCACCGGGGGCGCATTGCGCATAGCGCGCCTCCATGATCAGGCCTTGCGCTTCCATGCATGCGCGGGTTTTCGCGTAATCGAAAACATGATGATGATAAGGATTGGGGTCGCGGCCCGTTTCGTCTTCCCAGCGATTCGGCACACTGACGATCATCCTGCCGTCGGGTTTCAGAATGCGTCGCGCTTCCCGCAGGAATCGCTCGAAATTCGGGACATGCTCCAGCGTTTCGAACGATATCAGCGCATCGAAGGAAGCATCGGGGAACATCGACAGGTCCTCCGCGTTTCCTTGACGGTATTCGACCTGATAGCGCTGGCCGAAATTGTCGCGCGCATAGCCTATGGCGCTTTCTTCCAGGTCCACCCCGATGAATCGGCTTCCCTTAGAAAGCGCCGCCAGCATTGCTGAGCCGTATCCTAGCCCGCAGGCACAATCGAGTACGAAGTCGCCCGGCCTGATCCACCCGGCCGCGAGAGCATAGCGGGCCATGTGGGCATCGGAGCGCGCACCGGTCTCCCGCGACATGTCCATGTGCAGCGCACGCTCCTCGAGCAGGCCCGCCAATGGATATTGCTTCAGCGTCGAAGCAGGAATTTTTTCAAGCGGGATCGTGATGGTGTTCCCGTCCCGCTCCAGCGCTTCGAACGGGTTGACGACGTAATAGCTCGGATGCTTTCTGAATCCGGACTCAAAAGCCAGGTTTTCCCACCAAGCGCGGGGCCGTACCGTCCGGTGCCACCGGCCGTTGGGTACGGTGCTTATTTCAAGAAAGAGATGACGACGGCAGACACGAAAAATTTCCCGCAAGGCTTGCGGCACATCGGACGTATCCAGATGTTCGAGGAAATTGATGCCAACCACCGTATCGAAGCTATCGTCCGCAAATGGCAGCGCGAGCACCGACCCGGTTGAAAAACGCCCCGGCGAATAGCGGTCGCAATGATTTGCCGCGACAGCGGACACGTCGATGCCATGTGCATCCGCGCCTCGCTTGAGCAGTTCGCGCACAACTGCGCCAGTGCCGCTCCCCACATCCAGGATACGGCCGCAACCGTATGAGGAAAGGATGCGATCGACGACCGCGCTCGCACTTGCCGTGGAAGCGTGCTCGATGTTGCCTGGCTGCGCCCACCACGTGTTGTAGATCTCGGCGTAATCAATCATTCAGCATTGCCCTTCCACGCAGATCGCAGACTCCGCCAAAGATATATTCGCGCGGGTCGGCGACCACCCGGAAGAAGCCCATTTCATCACGCCAGTGCAAAACCTGCTGCGATCCGTATTGCTTGTCCAGTTCGCGTGAAACCACTGCCTGGACCTCGTAATTTCCGGTGCCGAGGTTGCCCTCCATCGTAAGCGTCACCACGATTTCCTTCCCTTGCTCAAATGACCTGTCCCAGAAAATTTCGCCCTCGGCTTTTCCGGCCCAGATCGAAATATCCTGATTGAACGTTCCCCAGGAATAGACTTTCAAGCCCTGCAATGTTCTGATCACCAGCGAGACATTGAGCTGGGCAAGAGGGCGTTCCACCAGCACGGCAATTTCGAAATGCATGCGCTCCCCAAGCGAAAACGTGGAACGCGGCTCGTCGTTCGTGCCGAGAATGCGCATTCCCATGATTCGTGCACCGCCGATTCCGTAGGCCGGTGTGTCGCCGCCGGTTTCCGTCGCGCCCGGCCGGGCCGGGTCGCCTATCTGGTCCGACCAACAGGCGGCTTCTTGTTCGAACAGCATCTTGCGATAGTAGTGAGTCGCTTCCTGCGTGCGGCCCAGGAACAGCGGCTTGCCTCGGTCCAGCAGCAGCGCCCGCTCAGTCAGCGTTCGCACTAATTCATGGTCGTGGGAGACGAAGATCAGCGTCAGGCCGTTCTGCTGCATCTGTCGGATCTTTGCATAGCAGCGCTTTTGAAACTGGGCATCCCCTACCGCCATGGCTTCGTCCACCACCAGGATATCCGGTTCGACATGGATCGCCACCGCGAATGCCAGCCTAAGGAACATGCCGCTTGAGTAGGCCTTGATGGGCTGCTCCATATGTTCGCCGATTTCCGCGAACGCCGCGATCGCGTCGAAACTCTGTTCCATCTGCCGCCTGGGGATACCCATGATGGCGCCCTGCATGAAAACGTTTTCCCGACCGGTGAATTCGGGATGAAAACCGGCGCCGAGTTCCAACAGAGCGGCGATCCGCCCGCGGCGCTCGACGCTGCCCGCGCTCGGCTTGAGTATCCCGCACATAAGTTGCAACAGTGTGCTTTTCCCTGAACCGTTGCGACCGATGATGCCGACCGTTTCACCTTTTCGGATGTCGAAGCTCACCCCGTCCAGTGCGGTGAACTCCCGATAATATTTTCGCTTCCCCGGCACAAAGCGTTGCCGGATCCGCTGCAGGGGGTTGTCGTAAACCCGATAGACTTTCTTCAGGTTCCGGACGGAGATCATGATCTCGTCAGAGGACATCTGCGAACTCCTCTTTGCCTGATATGAAGATCGCATAGCCGGCGGCCGCGACCAGCAGGCTGATCGCGAGAGTGATGCTCCAGCTCGGCCACTGCGGCATTTCTCCCCACAAGGCGACGCGCCGCAGATTCTCGATGACCATGCTCAGTGGATTGATGCGGTAAGCCCATTGCAGGTATTCCGGCACCACGCTGACCGCATAAAACACCGGCGAG
>JAQGLQ010000591.1 GCA_028292785.1 Noviherbaspirillum sp.
GCGAGATCGCGCGCCGCAAGACCGCGCGCGGCTGCCGCATCGTCGGCTTCAAGGCCGGCCTGACATCGCACGCGAAAATGAAGCAGATGAATGTGGCGACGCCGGTCTTCGGCTTCCTCGCCGATTCCTTCGCGGTGCCGGACGGCGGCGAAATAAAAGTGTCGGAACTGATCCATCCCAAGGTCGAGCCGGAAATCGCTTTCGTCACGAAGAGCGCGCTCAAGGGGCCGGGCTGCCATATCGGCACGGTGCTTGCCGCCACGGACTTCGTGATGCCTGCGATCGAAGTCATCGACTCGCGCTACCGCGATTTCAAGTTCGATCTCAAAAGCGTCATCGCCGACAACTGCTCGGCCTCGCGCTTCGTCGTCGGCGGCTGCATCAGCCCGGCCGAGGATATCGACCTGCGCACCGTCGGCATCGTGATGGAAAGTAATGGCCGCATCGTCGCCCTCGGCGCCGGCGCGGCGGTGCTGGGCCACCCGGCGGCGGCGATCGCCATGCTCGCTAATCTGCTCGGCGCGCGCGGCGAGGAGATTCCGGCCGGCTCGCTCATCCTGTCCGGCGCGATCACCGAAGCGGTGGCCGTGAAGGCGGGCGACAATGTCACTCTGCGCGTGCAGGGGCTCGGCAGTGTCGGTTTGCGCTTCGTCGAGTGATTGCGCGTCTGCTCTACGATAGCGGTCTGGTGGGTGCCGAATCGGAATCGGTCGGCTGCGGCCGACCGGATCCGCCAGCCATGCGCCGTACAGTTCATGCGGCATGACAATACGGACCAAGGGACCGCATCATCAACTTCAGCAAGTTATTTCCGTTCCTGCGCTGGCCGCGCCCGACGGCCAGGTCGCTCAGGAGCGATGCCTGGGCCGGGCTGAGCGTCGGTTTCGTTCTTATCCCGCAGGCCATCGCGTACGCGACGCTCGCCGGCATGCCGCCGCAGACCGGGCTGTATGCGGCCCTGCTTCCAAGTGTCATCGGAATACTTTGGGGTTCCTCGGCGCTGCTGGCCGTCGGGCCGGTGGCGCTCACCAGCCTGCTGGTGTTCGGTTCCCTGTCGGCGCTCGCGGCTCCCGCCAGCGCCGAGTGGGTCGCGCTCGCGGTCTGGCTGGCGCTCTACGCGGGACTGATCCAGTTCGTGCTCGGCGCAGTCCGGCTCGGACGAATCGCGGACCTGGTCTCGCAACCCGTGGTGACCGGATTCATCAATGCGGCGGCGATCATCATCATCGTGTCGCAGTTGCCTGACCTGTTCGGCCTGCCCAGGCTGCTCTCGCGCGATTTCATGACCGAGTTCGACCGTCTCCTCGCGATTCCATCAACCACCTTGCTTGTCACTTCCGCATTCGGATGTGGAGCGCTCGCCCTGCTGCTCGGGTTCAAGCGATTCGCGCCGCGCTTCCCCGGCATCATGTTGGTCGCCCTCGTCGGTATCGCCGCCAGTTGGGCCATCGACTACGCCGACTATGGCGGCGCCGTCGTCGGCGTCATTCCGTCCGGACTGCCGCCGCTGTCCTTGCCGCCCGCCATTTCTTTCGACCTGCATCGCGAACTGTGGCCTGCCGCACTGATCCTTGCACTGATCAGTTTTACCGAAGCCATGTCGAGTTGCCGTGTGCTCGCCCGCAAGCAGCACGAGCGCTGGGATGAAAACCAGGAGTTGATCGGACAAGGGCTGGCCAAGCTCGCCAGCGGATTCAGCGGCGCATTTCCCGTCAGCGGTTCATTCTCGCGGTCCGCGCTGAACCTGTACGCCGGCGCCACCAGCGCATGGTCAACGCTGTTTTCCGCGCTATGCGTGCTGCTGAGCCTGCTGTTCCTTACCGATTTCATCTATTATCTGCCGCGCTCGGTGCTGGCGGCGATGATCATGGTGCCCGTGTTCTCGCTGCTGGACGTGGCCGCGTTCCGGCGGCTGTTTTCCATATCGAGGGACGACGGCATGATCGCCTTCGTCACCTTCATCGTCACCCTGTTTTCCATGCCGCGCCTGCACTGGGGGGTCTTCACCGGCATCGGGCTGACCATGGTCTCCTTTCTCTACCGTCGCTCTCATCCGCGCATCGTCGAAGTCGCGCGCCACGAGGACGGCACGCTGCGCGACCGCAAGCGCTTCGACTTGCCGCCGCTCGCGCCGGACGTGCTCGCGGTGCGCATGGATTCCGCGCTCAACTTCCTGACGGCCGCGAGCCTGGAGCGCTTTATCGTTGGACACTGCAACGAGGACAGGAGCATTCGACACGTGCTCCTGTGCGCCGGTTCGATCAACGACATCGACGCCAGCGGGGTCGACGTGCTGACATCATTGCATGCGACGCTGAGGGGCGAGGGTGTTGAATTCCACATGTCCGCGATCAAGAAGCAGGTGTGGGATGTGCTCGAAAGGGCGGGCGTGATCGCGACGATCGGGAGCGAGCATATTTTCGGCACGGATGCGCAGGCGATCGCAACGATGAGCGGCGCGATGCTTTCCGTTCCCGCGCATGGCGCGGGTAAGGGTGGCTTGCCGGATCATAGCCGCCTGCTTTAAATAGGCCTTCCGACTCATCAAGGCCCGCACAGATTGCCGCTGACCAGCGGCATCGGGCCACATCGAACTCCCGTCAGGTATATCAATCGAGATTTGATCGATAGACGTCTATCTGGTGATATGCGGAGCCATTTGAATAAAACTCGAGGTCGAGGGCGTCGGCCACTTTTTTCCACCACTTGAGTGATTGCAGGTTCAGGTCCCTGTGCTTTAATGTCCACATGCCGTCCTGTCTCGCGCAATCAATCAGCGTACTTATCAGCTCGACTTCGATGCCTTGGTTCCGGAACTCTTCCGTGATGACGGTTCCCCGCGGTTCGCATTCCCTTTTTTTTACTCCCGATTGACTAAAACGCTCGTAGTAGCTGATAGCCACCAATCGTTCCTTACCTTCTTTATCAAGTGACTTGATTCCGATGATGGCGTTGGTGCCAAGCACCCGCAGGAAGTCTGGCCCCTCATAGTCGGGCGCTTTTTCATAAAGCAGTTCCACATCCTTTTTGTCTTTCAAGCCAAGCAGACATACGCTTGCCTTGGTTCCGTCTTGCAGGGTGAAAGATCTTTCTATTCCTCTGAAGAAGGAAAGATCGTTCACTGCGACGTTGTCATGGCTTTTGCAGCTCCCCCATACCTCGGATCGAACCTTCTTGCTTGGAAGGTTCGAGTCAGGGCGATAGGGATGGTCGACTGCATTCTCGTTAAAAAAATTATGGGTGTGATAGAAGCCGCGGTTGCCTGTCCGCGCAAAACAAAACGCCCACGGGCTTCGCTTTGTCAAAGTGCTCGATCCCTTGATGCTGATGTTTTTGAACAGGTTATTGCTTCCGACCGACATTACCGGCTTGAATAAGCTCGGACTGGGGCCCGGACTAGAAAAAATTTTCTTGAACTGAGATCGTAACGAGATCATGAATACGACGCCTTTGTTGATTGATTGGAAAAGAGGTCAACGCTTGTCTGCATCTGCTTCGCCCTCTGGTTTTTATCACTGCATCGCGGCAGATGCTGCCGATTGGTGGCAATCGGCGATGCGCCGCTCAAAAGGGCACGCGTGACTGGGAAAAGATGAGAATAACCCCGGCGAAACCTTGTCTTTCAGGGGCAACCGGCCATGCATTTCAGCGAACGAGTCTCCGAAGTTGGATTATCATGGGCTCCCCCTTTCAGGGCCCGGTGCCCATCTGATAGGGGGACGCGGTCAACGCGTCTTTATCAATGCAGCATATTTCACCAAAAGGAAAATCATGCGGTCAACCTTCCCCCTGCTTGCTCTCGCGGTATTCGTGGCCGGTTGCGCCAACCAGCAAACCAGACCGACCGAACCGGCGACAGCCCCCACAGCCGAAGCCAAGGGGGCGGCCACGCCAGGTGCGCGCATCGTCAAGTCGCGCAACGGCAAATTCGACGGCGAAATCGTGGGCACGCCGGCGGCGAGCAGCAAATTCGGCAAGCTGCAGATCGGTATGACCATGCGCGAAGTGCAAGGTCTGATAGGCGTGGCCGATGACATGTATCGGCACGAGACCGGCAAGCGCTGGATACCGTTTTACTTCGGTAATGACTCGCAGCGCTTTCAGGTGCTGTACAAGGGAGAGGGATGCCTCACTTATACCGGAGGCAATGTGTTTGGCGGCGGCGAGAACGAGCTGATCAGGATCGCCGCCGATGCGAAAGGCCAGTGTTTCAACGAATAGAAAACAAATGGAGCGGGCCGCTACGAGAACGCGGGATCGCGTTGCATCTTCCTGGTCAAGAAGGTCTTGGCGGCGCCTGCGGGGAGCCACCCCGCGCAAGCGCCGCTTCGATCAGTTCTTCACGCAATCGACAAAGTATCCGCGCTTGCCTTCGCGCTCCTGCACCACCAATCCATGCACATCGGTTTCAAATCCGGGGAACTTCTCGTTGAAGTCGCGCGCGAATTTCAGGTAATCCACGATGGTGCGATTGAAGCGCTCGCCCGGAATCAGCAGCGGGATGCCCGGCGGGTAGGGCGTGAGCAGAATCGCGGTCACCCGTCCTTCCAGTTCGTCGATCGACACGCGCTCGATTTCGCGATGCGCCATCTTGGCGAATGCATCCGATGGTTTCATCGCCGGCAGCATATCCGACAGATACATCTCGGTGGTCAGGCGCGCCACGTCGTAGGCCTTGTACATATCGTGGATCTGGTGGCACAGGTCGCGCAGACCGATACGTTCGTAACGCGGGTTCGCCGCTGCGAACTCGGGCAGGATGCGCCACATCGGCTGGTTCTTGTCGAAGTCGTCCTTGAACTGCTGCAGGGCGGTCAGAAGGGTATTCCAGCGGCCCTTGGTGATGCCGATGGTGAACATGATGAAGAAGGAATACAGCCCGGCCTTTTCCACGATGACG
>JAQGLQ010000010.1 GCA_028292785.1 Noviherbaspirillum sp.
CATCCATACCCATGAAACGGGCATTGACTATATAGTGCTATGCGCACCGCCCTTCAACCTTGAGGACCGAGACCGCATGTACCTGATTCAGCTTTTTCTTCCCTTGTACGGAAATGACAAAATGCCAATTCCGCACGCATTGTTCGGCCAGGTGCGCAGTGAACTGGTCGAACGCTTCGGCGGATTGACGGCATATACGCGCGCACCGGTGAGCGGACTATGGCAGGAGGATGATGGACAGACGACGCATGATGATCTCGTCATCTATGAAGTAATGGCCGAACAGCTGGATGAAGACTGGTGGCGCGGATACCGGAAAGATCTCGAAGGACGATTCGCACAGAGCGTGCTGGTAGTACGCGCGCAGCAGGTGAAGATGCTGTAGCCGCGGCCGTGCCATTCTTATAACAAGAGTGCGCACGGGCGCCGCTGCAAGCGAACCGCGTGGCGATTTCGCAAAACCGCAACGGGCCTAGCTGATACAATCCGGCCACTTGCCAACCTCATTACAAAGGAAAATCATGTCCACCGTTACCAAATCTTCCGGCCTGCAGTATGAAGATATCGCCGTCGGCTCAGGCGACGAAGCGAAAGCGGGCAATAATGTCACCGTTCATTACACGGGCTGGCTGCAAAACCCGGATGGTAGCGCTGGACGCAAATTTGATTCGAGCAAGGATCGCAACGATCCGTTCGTATTCCCGCTCGGCGCCGGCCATGTGATCAAGGGCTGGGATGAAGGCGTCGAAGGCATGAAGATCGGCGGCGTACGCAAGCTGATCATTCCCGCCGCGCTGGGTTATGGCGCACGCGGCGCCGGCGGCGTCATTCCACCGAATGCGACATTGATTTTCGAAGTCGAACTCCTCGGCGTCTGACACTGACCGGATCCACGCCTATGCGCTCCAACATTCTTCGGTACGTCGGCTGCATCGCAGTTTCTCTCACGGTTAGCGGATGCGCCGTGGTTTCCGTGGCAGGTGCCGCGGTCACAGTCGCGGGCGCTGCGGTAAGCGTCGGCGTCGCCGCCGGTTCGGCGGCGGTCGGCGTGGTGACCACCGTCGCCAAGGGCGTAGTCAGTGCCGGCGGCGCGGTGGTCGAGAGCGTCACCGAATGAACGCATTTGCCGACCTTGCCAGAGAAGAGCCGGCATGACTCTGCAATCCCGTTTCGAGCAAGCGGTCGCCGATTCGAAAGAACTGCCCGAGCGCCCTGACAACATGACCCTGCTGAAGCTGTATGCACTCTACAAGCAGGGTGTCGCCGGCGATGCCGAGGGCGAACGCCCCGGCATGACGGAAATGGTCGCCCGCGCCAAGCGGGATGCCTGGGATGCACTGCGCGGAACCTCGAGAGAGGATGCGATGCAGCGATACATCGACCTGGTCGAAGAGCTGAAGGGCTGAGTTCCCGCGCTATCAGTATCAGGCCCTGGAGCAGACTTCCGGATTGAGGATATTCGGTGGCACCTTCCCGCTCAGGGCAGCGATCAGGTTATCCGTCGCGCAGTTCGCCATCGCCAGACGGGTCGGACGCGAAGCGCTCGCGATATGCGGCGTCAGCACGACATTCGACAGCGTCAGAAATCCCGGATCGAACTTCGGTTCGTTCTCGAACACGTCAAGTCCGGCCGCCGCAAGCCGGTTCGCACGCAAAGCCACGATCAGCGCCGCATCGTCGACGATGCCGCCGCGTGCAATATTCACCAGGGTCGCGGTCGGCTTCATCAGTGCCAGTTCCGCCGCACCCACCGTATGATGCGATTGCCCCGTATACGGCAGCACCAGCATCACATGATCGGCCGTGCGCAGCAATTCCTCCTTGCCGACATAACGCGCATTGTTTGCGCGCGCCTCGAGCTCCGGCGCCAGGCGCGAACGATTGTGGTAAATCACCTGCATGTCGAATCCCACGGAGCGCCGCGCGATCGCCTGCCCTATGCGGCCCATGCCGATGATGCCGAGCGTCGCGCCATGCACATCGGCGCCGACAAAATTATCATAGCGCCACTTGTCCCACTTTCCCGCCCTTAGCCAGTGCTCCGATTCGGTAATGCGGCGCGCGGTAGCCATCAGCAGCGCCCAGCCGAAATCGGCGGTGGTCTCGTTCAGCACCTCCGGTGTGTTCGTGACCATGATACCCGCGCGGGTCGCGGCGTCGACGTCGATATTGTTGTAGCCGACCGCCATGTTGCAGATCGCTCCGAGAGTCGGGACGGCGGCGATCAGTTCGGCGGACATGCGCTCGCTGCCGGTGGCGAAGATGCCAGCCTTGCCCCGCAATCTTTCCTTCAACTCCTCGAACGAAAATACCTGATCCTCCTGATTGGATTCGACATCGAAATGTTCGCTCAGGCGGTCGATCACTTCGGGAAAGACAGCGCGTGCAACAAGGATTTTTGGCTTCATGTCATTAGAAGAAAATAAAAGTCATCAGAATGAAAAGCGGGATCAATACCGCGCACGACCAACCCATGTAGCCGAAGAACGACGGCATCCTGATGCCCCGATCCTCGGCGATTGCCTTGACCATCAGATTCGGCGCATTGCCGATATAGCTGTTCGCCCCCATGAATACCGCGCCGCAGGAAATGGCGGCCAGGGTGGGAGCCAGTGCCGTCATCAGCGCCTGCGCATCGCCACCGGCGGTATTGAAGAACACCAGATACGTCGGCGCGTTGTCCAGGAACGAGGACAGGATGCCGGTGGCCCAGAAATACATCGCGGGCACCGGCTGGCCGGCCGGATCGGTCACCATGCGCACGATCGGAGCAAAGGCGCCCGCCTGCCCCGCTTTCAGCATCGCGATTACCGGAATGATGGTGATGAAAATGCCGGCGAAAAGTTTTGCGACGTCCTGCATCGGCCCCCATGAGAAATCGTTGCCTTCACGTGCACTGCGCGGGGTGATCCACAAGGAGATCAGGATCACGCCGATCAGCGCGCCATCCCGGACCAGGTTCTGCAGTTCGACATGCGTGCCGAAAATCGTGAAACCGATACCGGGTTTCCATAACCCGCTCATCAGCACCAGTGCGACGATCAGCGCCAGCAAAAGGAAGTTCGCCTTGCCGTCGAATCGTATTCCTGACTTCGGGGTGGGGTCTTGCGCGGCGGGAAGGACTTCTTCCCGCCGCCGATAATAGTACAGATCGAGCAGATAAAAGATGATGAGCAGCGTCAGACTGAGAAACAGCGTCTCCGGAAAAATGTTCTTCAGCGTCCAGGAGAACTCCACCCCCTTCAGGAATCCGAGGAACAGCGGCGGGTCGCCCAGCGGCGTCAGGGAACCGCCCGCATTGGCAACCAGAAAAATGAAGAACACGATAACGTGCGCAACATGCCTGCGGTTATCGTTGGCCCGGATGAGCGGCCGGATCAGCAGCATCGATGCGCCCGTGGTTCCCATCAGGCTGGCAAGCACGGTGCCCACGGCCAGCACCCCTGTATTCAGGGCAGGCGTACCCTGAAGATTGCCGCGCACGCATATTCCGCCAGCCACGACGAACAGGGCGGCAAGCAGCATGATGAAAGGAAGATATTCGGCGATGACCGCATGCAGCGCCCCCGCGAACGCCGCGCCCGCGCCGAATGAAATGGCAAAGGGCAGGAGGAATGCCAGTGACCATGCAGCGGTGAGCTTGCCGAAATGATGATGCCAGAAACGGGGGAAAACCAAGGGGCCGAGCGCGATGGATAACAGCAGGCCGGCGAATGGCAGGCCCCACCAGCCCGCCAGCCGGCTGCCGTCGATGTCGGCGGCAAAGCTCGATGCGGGCGCGAGCCCGGCTGCCAGGGCAAAGAATTTCGCGCTCAATATGTCTCCTCGCTAACGATTTGGAGAGGTATTGTAGCCGCGCGATAGTTTTTCGCTCAGGCCATGTGATCGTTCAGGCATTCAGGGTGACAACGACATGAACCCGGTACGGTCCATGCGCGCCGAGCACGATGGTCTGCTCGATGTCGCCGGTGCGCGACGGGCCGGAAATGAAATTGGTGGCGCGCGGCAGTTCGCCCCGTTCGGCGCGCGCCAGTGCGAAAGCCTCTTCCATCGAACCGACGATACGCGAAGCCGGGACGATGGCGATATGCGTTTCCGGCAGCAGGCTGGCCGATGCAAAAGTATCCGGACCGGACAGCATCATCAGCGAGCCGGTCTCGGCGACAGCGCAAAATACGCCCGTGACCCCCACCGCGTCTTCATTGCGCGGCGCCCGAAATTCCATGTCGACGCCGGCCTCGCGCCACGGCAGCGCGGCCAATGTTTTCCACCCGATCACATTCTTCGCCACGCCGATGCCGTCCAGGTATCTCGCGACGGCGGCGGGAACATCGGCAGTTGCAACCACCCGGTCGACGGTGTCGGACATGCGCAGGGCCTGATCCTCGAAGTGCTTGACCAGATCGCTGCCTGTGGCGGGCCGCGGTCCGGCCGGATGGCGCCGCAGGTAATCCTGCACCGCGTCGCGTTCGGCCTGGGTCGGCTGCTCGGGGCGGTTCTGGGCTTTACGGATGCGATTGAAGATGGCTCGGCGCGCTTCGGAAGTGTCCATGACGATCCCTTTGATGCAAGGCGACAGAGTTTACCCGAATCGGGCAAGCGGTCGGTCCCCTTGCAGCGCATGCCATACGCACAAAACATTGACACTTGATAAACGCTTTGCGGCCCGGATGCCCTTCCCTGACGGCGCCGAACTGAATAGGCGCATTTGCATATTCGGATTCTGTATAAACCCCGTTTGTTATCGCAACTAAAATGTCTTAAAATACAAGGCTTTGCAATGGGTTGTCCATGCGGGCGCAAACTTTCTGCGCCATTCATTTCAGCCTCGCTCCAATTTAATTTAGACATATTCAAAGATAGGACTGTTATGACCCACGTTGTGACCGAATCCTGCATCCGCTGCCGTTACACCGACTGCGTAGATGTATGCCCGGTAGATTGCTTTCGCGAAGGCCCGAACTTCCTGGCAATCGACCCAGACGAATGCATCGATTGCGCGGTATGCGTAGCCGAATGCCCGGTCAATGCCATCTATGCCGAAGAAGATGTGCCGGCGGACCAGCAGCAGTTCGTCAAGATGAACGTCGAGCTGTCGCGCAAATGGCCTTCCATCACCAAGACCAAGGCGCCCTTGCCGGACGCGGATGACTGGAAAGACGTGAAAGAGAAGCTGGATCAGCTGGTTAAATAATCGGCCTGTCCAGGAAAGGCCGTCACGCGGCCGCCTTTTGAATCGCAGCAGGCCCAGGAAAAATCGCATCAGAAGCACCGGAACCACCCGAACCCCATTGAAGGCGCATGCATTACGGCGCGGCATGAACTGACAAGAGCAGCGACGGCACTTCTCTGGAAAACTCGACATGAAACAGGAAATCGACAGTCGTATGGACATCAGCAACGGCGTAACCGCATCCATCCAAACACCCCCTGCCGCGACTACCGCGGCAAAAGGGCCGATCGAAACCGACGCCGTCATCGTGGGCGCGGGTCCGGTCGGCCTGTTCCAGGTCTTCGAACTCGGCCTGCTCGAGATCAAGGCGCATGTCATCGATTCGCTGCCCGCGGTCGGCGGGCAATGCGTGGAGCTGTATCCCGACAAGCCGATCTACGACATCCCCGCCGTGCCGGTGTGCACCGGCCAGGAACTGACCGACAACCTGCTCAAGCAGATCGCGCCTTTCGAACCGACCTTCCATCTCGGCCAGGAAGTCAGCGAAGTGGAACGTCTCGAAGACGGACGTTTCCATGTCGGAACATCTGTCGGCACCCGTTTCATCACCAAGACCATCTTCATCGCGGCCGGCGTCGGCTCGTTCCAGCCGCGCACCATCAAGGTAGAAGGCATCGAGCAGTTCGAGAACAAGCAGCTGTTCTATCGCGTCAAGGATCCTGCCCGCTTCGAAGGCAAGAACCTCGTGATCTGCGGCGGCGGCGACTCGGCTCTCGACTGGGCCCTGAATCTCGCCGGCAAGGCGGAATCGGTGATCCTGCTTCACCGCCGCGAAGAATTCCGCGCGGCGCCGGCCTCGGTCGCGAAAATGAAAGAGATGTGCGACAACTACGAGATGCAGTTCGTGGTTGGTCAGGTCACCGGTTTCGAAGCAAAGGACGATCAGCTTTCCGAGATCAAGGTGACCGGCGCCGACGGCGTCACGCGCCGGCTTCCGCTGGACCACCTGCTCGTCTTCTTCGGCCTGTCGCCCAAGCTCGGACCGATCGCCGAGTGGGGCCTGGACATTGAGCGCAAGCAATTGAAGGTCGGCACCGAAAAATTCGAAACCAATGTGCCGGGCATTTTCGCGGTGGGTGACATCAACACCTATCCGGGCAAGAAAAAACTGATCCTGTCCGGCTTCCACGAAGCGGCGCTTGCTGCCTTCGGCGCGGCGCCGTACATCTTTCCCGAGAAAAAGATCCACATGCAGTACACCACCACATCGCCGAAGCTGCACAAGATCCTCGGCGTGGAAACGCCCGTGTTCGACTGAGCGGCCACGCCCGCTGTCCTGGGCTTCCTGAGCAAACGCTCCCGAGTCTTAAAGGCGGGAGCGTTTTTCATTTGGACTGCAGCTTCCTATCGACCTACTGCTTCCATTCGAGGCCCACGGACACCATGCGTCCGTCGCCCGGAAAAAACTGGGCCTGGTCCCTGCCCGCGGCATTGGCGACCACGCCGGTGGTTGCCGCATATTTCTTGTCGAAGAGGTTTCTCGCCTCCGCGAACCAGGCGAAGCCCGATTCCTTTCCGGCTCGGCGGCCCACCTTCAGCCCCCACACCTGATAGCGATCCGCGAACAGCGTGTTCGCCATGTCCACCGCATAGCGCCGCGGCGACCACTCGACGGTTACCCCGCCGTAGATGCCTCCCGCGCCGGTGTGCAGCAGTTCCGACTTGAGCAGCGAGCGCGGAATGCCAGGCAAGCGGTTGTTGCCGTAAATCGGATCGTCGTCGTAGCGGAAGTCATTCAGCAACAGCGCATTGCGCCATTCGAGCGTCTTCCATGGCCGCACGGTCGCGGCGGCTTCAAGGCCGGCATGGATGGTGTTCGGCACATTGACCGTAATGCTGCGTCCGGGCGCGATTTCCTGGCCCAGCAATTCGTCTTTCAGCTTCGCATGGTAGACCGACACATCCCAATCGACCATGTCGATTCGTCCGCGCGAACCAAGCTCCAGGGTCCGGCCTTTCTGCGCCCTCACATTCGTCACGCCCCCGGTGCCGGACAATTCGCCGAACGACGGCGGTTCGAAGCTGGCGGATACATTGGCATAGAGTTGTACCTGGGGAGCCGCATCGAAGCGCACACCCAGCTTGGGACTGGTGCGCCGGTACGTCGCATTGAAACTTGCATCGCCGTCGGCAAGGAAGCGATCGGTGTATTTGCGCCGCGCGACGGTATGCTGCACTCCCCCGATCAACGCGGTTCGTGGCGTTATCAGATACTGCTCCTCGAGGTAGAACTCGAGATTGCTTGCCTCCTGCCGGCTCCTGCCGGTCATGGCGCCACGTGCCCCGCCGACGTTTACCCAGCGCTCTTCATCGGTCTTCCCCCATGCCGGGGCAACCCCCGCGACAAAACGGCTGGGCCCGGTGTCGAGGACATACCGCAATCCGATTCCATGGTCGTAGCTGCGCTGATCCAGCACTTGGAATATCGGGTGAAACAGTTTTTTCTCCGCGTGGAAGGCGCTTGCTTCCAGCACTCCCTGCCCCAGCCGGAAAGTCGTCTTGTTGGACAGGCGATTCACCCGGGTATCGCGCCGCTGATCCTTGATCACATTGTCGAGCAGTGCCTGGCGCGGATCGGCCTCGAGAGCCGCTTTCGTCAACGCGCCCGGAAGCTCGGAGCCGCTCTTGTTCAGGGCAAGAAAAAACCGGGTTTCGATGTCCCGGTTGACGACCAGTCCCAGATTGCCATTGAATCGCGTGTTCTCCTGGCGCGCATGCCGGCGAAAGCCATCCTGCTCCAGATAACCGATGGAAGCCGCATAGTCGACCTGACTTTGTTCTCCCCCCATACCCGCAAACTGGCCGAACAGGCGGCGATAGCCGTAGCTGCCGAACTCGGACCGCAAGTCTTTGCCGGCCGCGGTGTAGCCGTTCGGCGACACGAAATTGATCGCGCCGCCCAGCGTGGTCGAACCGTACTGCAACGCATTGGCCCCTCGAAACACCTCTATGTAGCTGGCGGCGAGCATTTCGATCGCCTGAAAGTCGACGCTGCCGTCGGCCTGATTGAGCGGCACGCCATCCTGCAGGAGCTTGATGCCGCGCATGTGAAAGGTGCGCTGCAGACCGGAACCGCGGATCGACAACCGCGCTTCTTCTGCGCCGAAGCGCGGCTGGATGAATACGCCGGGGGCGAAGCCGAGCGTGTCGGCGTACGTCGACACGCGGCCCTCGCGCGCCGTCTCGACGTCGACGACGGACGCTCCGCCCGGAATCCGCTGCAGCGACTTGCGCGCGTTTTCGATGGTCGGTTGTGTGGCGACCGGCATGTCGCGACTGCCGACCACCTCGACCGGCGGCAGTGATACAGGTTCCTGGGCCCAGGCGCGGACCATGAGCAATGGCGTGGCCGCCGCGGAAACGGCCAATGAAAATGTGATGTGCTTGAACACGGATAGTCCTGCTTTTTTCGTAGGCAAGGGAGCGCATTACAAAGCGCGTTGCGTGGCCCTTGCATTGCGCGCGAAACGGATCGCGCGAAAAATCAGCCGCCGGCAAGGCAGCGACTGGGAACGATCAGAGAAGGACGGGGACAGGCGGGCCGCGCGGATAGGCGCGCGGCCATACGAGGTGATGGATTGGCGTATCCGCCAATCGGATTGCAAAAGCGACTGCGCCGGTCGATTGCCTTCCGAACGCCACGGGAGGCGGAGGCAGACTGGCCAGGTCAGCCAGCGAGCAGATCGGGCATTGGCCGTAGGACGGGGATGCGTCGGAACTCGATGAATCCGGTGTCGCGATCTTCTTGATGCCGAAAGCAGTACAGATTTCGGCGAGATGAATGTTGGACCGTTGGGCAGAGTTGATTACAGCCGGCAACAACGCCTGCAGCAGGAACGCGAATATGGCGATCCATGCATGGCGAGCATCAGGTCTGACCGGGAAGGCGTTCATCAAGTAGTTTTTACAACGTCATTATCTGGACTTGCATGATCTTCCGCATACCGGCCGCGCGAGAATTAGCTCGAGGTCAAGATTATCCACGCTTCAAGCTTGATAATCCGAATAATTGACTGATCGGCACGTTTTATGCTGTGTAACCGTAGTGGATTATCATCATTTCCGAAACTAAATTCTGGAATGCTGCATTGTCCATATATCATTGTTTTTAGTCCAGTCGAACTCATCTGTTCACTAGGATTTCAGTTTCTGGGAATGCCGGATGCAATTGAATGTTAGATAGCTCGAATGAAGCCTTGATCGAATTGTTGCGACGAAGCTATTTTCTGACAGGGTTAGCTCCTCATTGAGCCGGAACTTGATGTGGCAATAATAATTTCCAGGAATTGCTAGTGATACATTGCATTGAGGAAAGCTTATCTGCAAAATCTGACTAGCGGAACCAATCAACGAGGCCTTTTATATGCTTTACCAATTTCATGAACTAAACCGTACGATGCTGAGCCCACTGATTCAGTGGGCCGAAGCGTCTGCCAAGTTATTTACAAATCCGGTCTCGCCGCTCGCCCACACTCCCTTTTCGCAGCGCATCGCTGCGGGATATGAATTGATGTACCGCCTCGGAAAGGATTATGAGAAGCCCGAGTTCGGCATCAAGACGGTGCCTGTTCAAGGCAAGCCCGTCGGCATCTTCGAAGAAATCACTGAAGAAAAACCGTTCTGCCGCCTGATTCATTTCAAGAAGGATCTAAGCAACTTCACCGGCCTCAAGCAGCCTACCGTGTTGCTGGTCGCGCCTTTGTCCGGCCACCATGCCACGCTGCTGCGCGACACGGTGCGCAGCCTTCTTTCGGATCATGATGTCTACATCACCGATTGGACCGATGCGCGCATGGTTCCGGTGTCCGAAGGCCCGTTCCATCTACATGACTACATTTATTACGTGCAGGATTTCATTCGCCGCTTGGGGCCCGATCTGCATGTGATCTCGGTCTGTCAGCCGACGGTCCCGGTACTTGCGGCGATCGCGCTGATGGCGACGGCCGTCGACCCGAAGTTGCCGAAGTCGATGACGATGATGGGCGGACCGATCGATCCGCGCAAATCGCCGACGCAGGTCAACGACCTTGCGACGAACAAGCCCTTCTCATGGTTCGAGGACAAGGTCATCTACAGTGTGCCGGCCAACTACCCGGGTTTCGGCCGCAAAGTCTATCCGGGCTTCCTTCAGCACGCCGGTTTCGTCGCGATGAATCCGCGCCGTCATGCGCAAAGCCACTGGGACTTCTACATGCACTTGCGTGAAGGCGACAACGAGTCGGCCGAAGAACATCGCAAGTTCTACGACGAATACAACGCCGTGCTGGACATGCCGGCCGAGTACTATCTTGAAACGATCAAGACGGTGTTCCAGGAATTCCAGCTTCCGCGCGGAGTATGGGAAGTGGAAGGCAAGCTGGTACGGCCGCAAGATATCAAAACCGTCGCGCTGCTTACCGTCGAAGGCGAGCTCGATGATATCTCCGGCACCGGCCAGACTGAAGCGGCACAGGAACTTTGCTCGGGAATTCCGAAGAACAAGAAAGAGCACTATGTCGCCAAGAAGTGCGGCCACTACGGTATTTTCTCGGGACGGCGCTGGCGCGAAATGGTCTGCCCGAAAATCACGGACTTCATCAAGAATCATTCCTGATTCCGGATCGCCGCTGTACCAAGCCGTTCCCCAGCCGGGCGAACGGCTTTTTCATTTGGAGCAAGCCCTGTTTCCGCCGATAATTCTGCTTTTATGTCGCTGAATGCCGCCGTGCCTCAATCCGATCCACCTTCTCTCGTCGACCAGATCGAAGACCTGCTGCCGCAGACCCAGTGCACCAAGTGCGGTTATCCGGCATGCCGCCCTTATGCGGAAGCCATCGCCGGCGGGGAAGCGAATTACAATCAATGCCCGCCGGGCGGCATCGAGGGTGTCGCCCGTCTGGCGCGACTGCTCGGAAAACCGGTCATTCCGCTCAATCCCGTCAACGGCGCTGAACGCCCTCGCCGGCTGGCCGTCATCGAGGAGTCGCTCTGCATCGGCTGCACCTTGTGCATCCAGGCGTGTCCGGTCGATGCGATCGTGGGCGCGGCCAAGCAGATGCATACCGTCGTCGCCGAACTGTGCACCGGCTGCGATCTCTGCGTGGCACCGTGTCCGGTGGACTGCATCACGATGGTGGAGGTTACGCCAGGCAGGACCGGCTGGCAGGCATGGTCGCAACAACAGGCCGATGCGGCACGCGAACGGCATGATTTCCGCACGCTGCGGCTGCGCAGGGAACGCGAAGAAAACGACGCGCGCCTCGCCGCCAAGGCCGCAGCCAAATTAAGGGAGACGCAAGCCGAAGCCGCGCTGACGCCGGAAGCCAGAATTGAACAGGAACGCAAGAAGGCGATCATCCAGGCAGCCATCGAACGGGCCCGGTTGAAAAAGGAGCAAATGGCGGCGCAAACCCAGGCAGCGCGAGACAGAGAATGAATGCAGAAAAACGCATCGAGATATTCAGGCGCTTTCGCGCCGCCAATCCGCATCCGACCACCGAACTCGAATACACCACGCCGTTCGAGCTGCTGATCGCGGTCATCCTGTCGGCGCAGGCGACCGACGTGTCGGTCAACAAGGCGACGCGCAAGCTGTTCCCGGTCGCGCATACGCCGCAAGCGATCCATGCGCTGGGTGTCGATGAACTGATCACATACATCCGCACCATCGGCCTGTATCGCACCAAGGCCAGGAACGTGATCGAAACCTGCCGCATCCTGATCGAGCAGCATGGCGGCCAGGTGCCGCGCTCGCGAGAGGCGCTTCAGGCCCTTCCCGGAGTCGGACGAAAGACCGCGAACGTGGTGCTCAATACCGCGTTCGGTGAACCGACCATCGCGGTCGACACGCATATTTTCAGGGTATCGAACCGGACCGGCATAGCACCGGGCAAGAACGTCGATGAGGTGGAACAAAAGCTGCTGAAATTCGTGCCGCAGGAATTTCGGCACGATGCGCATCACTGGCTCATCCTGCATGGACGGTATATCTGCATCGCCCGCAAGCCGATGTGCTGGAACTGCATCATTGCCGACCTGTGCGAATATCCGGACAAGACGCCGCTACCCGAAAAGGGAATCTAGCCCGTCTTGGCAGCGCGTGGGCGATGCCGCGTAAAATGGCCGGCTACTTTCCACGATATTGTCCCGACACGATGTTCAATCCCTCCCAGCACGATGTTCGCCGCTTCTTTTGCGAAACTTTTCGAAAAATGCGCGCGAATGAAATCCTTACGCCGCTCGAAGCCATCGCGCGCGACTGGATCGTGCAGCATCCGGAATACGAGAGCGCGCTCGAGCATGTCGAGTCCGCGCTGGACGCCGATTACTCGGTGGAGCGCGGCGAGAGCAACCCTTTCCTGCACATATCGATGCATCTGTCGATCGCCGAACAGATATCCATCGACCAGCCGCCGGGGATTCGCGCCGCTTTCCTGGCGCTTGCGCAACGTCTCGGTTCGGAACACGAGGCACATCATCAGATGATGGAATGTCTCGGAGAGATGATCTGGGCATCTCAGCGCAGCGGCCTGCCGCCCGACGGAGAAGCCTATATCGACTGCGTGCGGCGACGATAAGCCGGCGCACAAAAAAGCCACGCGCTTGCGTGGCTTTCGATTGTCTTGCCTTAACTTGTTTCAGCTTATTTTCGCACTACCAGGGCGCCAGGCAGGCTGTGCAGGTATGCCGCGATATTCTGCACATCCTGGCGCGACAGAGGCTTGGCCTGCGCACCCATGATTGCGTTGCCGCGGCCATTCGCGCCGTCGGCGCCGCGCTTGTACGCAATCAGCGACTGCTCGAGATAATCGCGATGCTGGCCCGCCAGCTTCGGATAGCTCGGATCGATCGGTGTGTTGTAGTCCTTGCCGTGGCAGGAAAAGCAGTTGTATTTTTCAGCAGCGGCTTTGCCTGCTTCGACGTTGCCGGCGGCCAGTGCCGCGCATGAAACCGTGGACAGGAACGCCACGACGGCTGACGCAAAAATCTTTTTCATGGTTATCCCTTATTTCTGCTGCGAATAGTACGCGGCGACATCGGCGATATCCTGGTCCGACAAGCCTCCCGCGATGCCTCGCATGCTCGGGTTCTTGCGTTCGCCCTTCTGATAGGCGCGCAGCGCATTTTCAATGTACTTGGCCGACTGACCGCCGATCATGGGCACTTGGTAGACTTCCGGGAAAGTCGCCTTGTAGCCTGGAATGCCATGGCAACCGATACACATCGCAACCTTGTTGTCGGCCGCCTTGGGATTGCCGACGACGTCCGCGGCTGCAGCGAGATTGGCAACACTCGCAAGCGCGAGAAGCGCAATTAGTTTTTTCATGATAGGTGGGATGATTAATGCGAAACTGGCTTGGTGCGACAGCGGATCCAATGGCTTGTCTAACTTGCTGAACAGTTTCTTCGCTGCACCAAAAACAGTTAATTCTACCGCAAGAAGGCAACACAGTCCACGATGAGGGCTCGTGCCCCGGACGCTCCGCGCCTGGGCCGCCACCCGAAGAGTGCTGGCCGCCCGCTCGATCGTTCTCGCTTATACTGGATTTTTTACTCGCTCCCACCTTTCCCATGTCACAAATAACGCGCTTCGAAGGGTCGCGCAATTATGTCGCGACCGACGACCTCAAACTCGCCGTCAATGCGGCATTGACCCTCCAGCGTCCGTTGCTGATCAAGGGCGAACCGGGCACCGGCAAGACCATGCTCGCGGAAGAAGTGGCTGCCGCCCTGGGCATGCCGCTCTTGCAATGGCATATCAAATCGACCACCAAGGCGCAGCAGGGATTGTATGAATACGATGCGGTGTCGCGCCTGCGCGATTCCCAGCTGGGCGACGAGCGTGTGAAGGATATTCACAACTACATCGTCAAGGGCGTGCTGTGGCAGGCCTTCGCGACGGACCGGCAGGTCGTGCTGCTGATCGATGAAATCGACAAGGCCGACATCGAGTTTCCGAACGACTTGCTGCGCGAACTCGACCGCATGGAATTTTACGTCTATGAAACGCGGGAAATGGTCAAGGCCAAGCACCGCCCGCTCGTGATCATCACATCGAACAACGAGAAGGAGCTGCCGGATGCATTCCTGCGCCGCTGCTTCTTTCACTACATCAAATTCCCCGACAAGGACACGATGACGCAGATCGTCGATGTGCATTTCCCGAAGCTGAAAAAGGACTTGCTGGCGCGGGCGCTCGAGACTTTTTACGAAGTGCGCGATGTCGCCGGCCTGAAGAAAAAGCCGTCGACGTCGGAGTTGCTGGACTGGCTGAAGCTGTTGCTGGCCGAGGACATTCCGGCTTCCGCCCTGCACAGCAAGGATGCGAAAAACGTCGTGCCACCCTTGCATGGCGCGCTGCTGAAGAACGAACAGGATGTCCATCTGTTCGAGCGCCTGGTATTCATGTCGCGCAATAACAGATAGGCAGCGCTTATGCTGATCGACTTCTTCTTCACGCTGAAGGACGCCAGGATCCCGGTCTCCATCAAGGAGTTCCTGATCCTGCTCGAAGCGATGCAGCGCGAGGTGATCGGGCCGTCGCTCGACGAATTCTACTACCTGTCCCGGACCACCCTGGTCAAGGATGAAGCGCACTACGACAAGTTCGACCAGGCGTTCGCCATGTACTTCCGCGGCATCGATGCGATCTTCGAGAAAAACCCGGAGATTCCGCTCGAATGGCTGGTCAAGCGCATGCAGCGCGAGCTGACGCCGGAACAGATCGCGCAGATCGAAAAGCTCGGCTACGACAAGCTGATGGATCGCCTGAAGGAACTGCTCGAGCAGCAGAAGGAGCGGCATGAAGGCGGAAGCAAATGGATAGGCACCGGCGGCACCTCCCCTTTCGGCCATGGCGGCCATAACCCGGAAGGCATACGCATAGGCGGCGAAATCGGCAACCTCAGCGCGGTCAAGGTATGGGAAGCGCGCTCCTATCGGGACTATGATGCCGAGCGCGAACTCGGCACCCGCAATATCAAGGTGGCGTTGCGGCGCCTGCGCAAGTTCGCGCGCGAAGGCGCCGAAGACGAACTGGCGCTGGACGACACGATCCGGGCCACCGCGAACAATGCGGGCTATCTCGATATCAGGATGCAGCCCGAGCGCAGGAACAATATCAAGGTGCTGATGCTGCTAGACGTCGGCGGGTCGATGGATGACCATATCGCCCGCACCGAGGAATTGTTTTCCGCCGCCAGAACGGAATTCAAGAACATGGAATTCTTTTACTTCCACAACTGCGTCTACGAATATCTGTGGAAGAATAACCGCCGCCGGCATGCGGAGCGATTTCCGACCTGGGACATCCTGCGCAAGTACACGCCCGATACCAAGCTGATCTTCGTCGGCGACGCCACCATGAGCCCCTATGAAATCCTGCAGCCGGGCGGCTCGGTCGAATACAACAATGACGAAGCGGGAAGCGCGTGGTTGCAGCGGTTCACCAGTACCTTCCATAAATTCATCTGGCTCAACCCCGAACCGGAAGGATTGTGGCAATACCGTCAATCGGTCGCGATCATTCGTCAGCTGATGAACAACCGCATGTTTCCCGTCACCATCGATGGTCTTGAGCGGGGCATGCGCCTGCTGAGCAAATAAGGCGACTTGTCAGACAGACAAGCGCGGCGGCAGGAATTTCTTGAACAGGCTGGTCAGATGCTGCGCTGATAATGGCTTGTTCATGTATCCCTCGACGCCGGTATTGCGCGCCCGCACGGCATCATAGACATAGGGCTTGCCCAGGAGAAGGATGACGATCGCCCTGGGCGCCACCGCCCGGGCCTTGATCGACTGGCACAAATGATAAGGGTCGATGTCCGGCGTCGAGGTATTGATCAGCACCATCGCGGCCGGCTCTTCCCTGGAAAGCTCGATTGCGCGCGCCTCGTTATTCGCCCAGGCCACGGATATCTCGCGGCGCGCCAGCAATTCCGTGACGTGGTTGCTGAAGACGGGATTCTTGTCGACTACCACGATCCGGCCTTCCACCGGCGGCTTGCCCCGCATCTTTTCATA
>JAQGLQ010000048.1 GCA_028292785.1 Noviherbaspirillum sp.
CAGGAAAAAATCACGTTGCGCACGGTACTGGGCTGCATTCTCACCTTCCTCGGCATCGTGGTGATCATCGTGCCGATGTAATGTTCGGCGATAGGCTACAGGCTCCGCGAAATCATGCAGCCGTCGCCTTGCCGCTCAGGTCTTCGGCAAGGTGACGCCGGTCTGTCCCTGATATTTGCCGCCGCGGTCGCGGTACGAGGTTTCGCATATCTCGTCGCTCTCGAAAAACAGCACCTGCGCGCAGCCTTCGCCGGCATAGATCTTCGCGGGCAGCGGCGTGGTATTGGAAAACTCCAGCGTCACATAGCCTTCCCATTCCGGTTCGAACGGCGTGACGTTGACGATGATGCCGCAGCGCGCGTAGGTCGACTTGCCGAGGCAGATGGTGAGCACGCTACGTGGAATCCGGAAATACTCGACCGTGCGCGCCAGCGCGAAGGAGTTGGGCGGAATGATGCAGACATCGCCCCTGAAATCAACGAAGGATTTCTCGTCGAAGTTCTTTGGATCGACAATGGTGCTGTTGATGTTGGTGAAGATCTTGAACTCGTCCGCGCAACGAATATCGTATCCGTAAGACGACGTGCCATAGCTGACGATCTTGTGCCCGTTCGCCTGCCGTACCTGGCCCGGTTCGAACGGTTCGATCATGCTGTGTTCCTGCGCCATGCGGCGTATCCATTTGTCGGATTTGATGCTCATTGTTTTCGCGGTGTAGAAGAGATGTGGTTCGGGCGCGGACGGTGACCGGAGGGCGCCTCGCCGGATACGGCGGCGTTCGCGTTCCTTCCCGATCTCCGCGGGAGTGGCTGGATTTTACCCGAATGCGCGGCGGTATCCGGTTTTTTGGCGGTATGGGTTCGGAGCCCCGCCTGCTTCGCCGCGTCCTTACTGCGTCACGCGCGCAATGACGGATGCTGCCGCCTGCCCCGCATAATGCTGCTGCGCGCACGCGCGGTAGGCTTCCTTCAACCGCGTGGGATCGCGCAGCAGCCTTTCCCGCCATTCGCCGAGTTCGACCTGGTGCCGGATCAGATCGCGCAGAACGATTGCATGATCGGCAAGACCTGCATGATTCGCGCCGACCAGTATGTCGCCGGCGAATTCCAGCCGGAGAAACCTGGAATTGACGTGATCGGTCAGCTCGACCCATTGGCCGCCGGGCACGCCGCGCCAGCGGCCGATCGATGCACAAGCCAGGCCCATCATGTCGAGCGCCTCTGCATGTCTGACCACGGACTGGAACGCATGCCTGCCGACCATGTTCAGCGCCGCGCAGCGCGCCTGATCGGCCGCATTGGCCAGGGTGCCGGCGATCACCGAGCCGCCAGCGGCATGATCGAAGGCTTCGGCGCAGTCGCCGGCGGCATAAATGCCCTTGATGCTGGTCTGCATTGCCGCGTTCACCAGAATGCCTTGCCCGCATTTGATACCGCTGGCCCTGAGGAAGCCGGCATTTGGCTTGACGCCTGTCGCGCATACCACCAGGTCCGAGGGAAGCGTCGCGCCATTCGACAGCCGGATCCGCAGCAAGGCGCCTTTGGCCGAGGGTGCGGTCGGCTCGATCGCGGTCACGCGGGTGGAAACATGGACCTTGACGCCGTTTTTCTCGCACCAGGTCTTGATCATTCTGCCGGCGCCCGCGCCCAGCATGCGGGGAAGCATGCGATCGGCTTTTTCCACGACGGTCAGCCGCGCGCCGCGCGCCGCGAGCGCCCCCATCACGGCACAGCCGATGAAGCCGGCCCCGATCAGAGTGACATGCGCGCCAGCCTTCGCCAGCGAGGCGATCCTGCGCGCATCGTCCAGCGTCCAGCAGGTATGCACGGCGGACGCGCCGATGCCTGGGATATAGGGCCGCACGGGACTGGCGCCGCTGGCGATGAGCAGCCGATCGAAGACGGCTTCAGTGCCGTCTTCCATGTGCACCTTGCGTGCGCGGGTATCGATCCGTTGCACCGTGCCGCGTTTCTGCTCGATGCGCAGCGCCGCAAAATGATCGGACGCAGGACGCAGATAAGCGCCCGCTTCCTGCAGATCGCCTTTGAGCACATCGGGTATCGCCATGCGCGAATAGGGAAGCCCCGCTTCGCGTCCGATCAGGAGAATCTGGTCGCGCGGGGCATTTCTGCGTATGGTTTCGGCCGCGATGACGCCGGCAGGCCCGTTGCCGATGATGACATGTCTCATCGCGCAGCCTGCACCGGCTCACGGGATGGACGCCGCCTGATTGTGATTTTTTGCATACCGCTCCATGCGAAGCATGATTACAAAATCACTATAGCGACGCCCGCTTGTTACCGATTGAACAAAGTCAACCTAATGCTTGAACAGCATCAAGTAAACGCCCGAAGCATGATTGCGCATCATGGCAATCCGCTCAGGGCATGCCGCAGGCCGGCTCGCTGGCCGCCTGCTGCGCGGCGAGCTTTCCATTCTCGACCCGCATTTCCTCGGGCAGCCGCACGCCGTTCTTGACGGCGGTCATCTGGGCCAGAATCGAGATGGCAATTTCCGAAGGCGTCTTGCTGCCGATGTAGATGCCGATCGGTCCATGCAATTTCGCCAACTGTTCGTCGGTCACGTCGAACTCCTTCAGTCGTTCGCGCCGCTTTGCGTTATTGACGCGCGAGCCGATGGCGCCGACATAGAAGGCATCGGATTTCAGTGCTTCCATCAAGGCCAGATCGTCGAGCTTGGGATCATGCGTCAGCGCAATCACGGCGCTGCGCGCATCGAGCCGCATTTCCATCACCAGATCGTCGGGCATGGCATGCACCACCTCGATGCCGTCCAAGTCCCAGCTGTCCCGGTATTCCTCGCGCGGGTCGCATACGGTGACGCTGTAATCCATGCCGACCGCGATCTGCGCGATGAAGCGCGAGAGCTGCCCGGCGCCGATGACCAGCAGCCGCCAGCGCGGACCATGAATGGTGGTCAGAGCCGCTTCCGACACCTGCATGCTCATGCCGCCGGTCGCGGCGCCAAGCGCCACCTCGCCGGTCGCGAGATCGAGACGGCGCGCCACCAGCTGGTGGTCCGACAGGCGCTGCAACAGTTCGCTGATGCGGCTCTTCGCGGACAGCGGCTCGATCGCCAGCTGGATGGTGCCGCCGCATGGCAGGCCGAAGCGGTGCGCTTCATCGGCGGTGATGCCGTAACTGACGATCTCCGGCAGCGAGCGCACGATGCCTTCCTTGCGCACGCGATCGATCAGGTCGTCTTCCACGCAACCGCCCGAGACCGAGCCGACCACATGGCCGTCCTCGCACACCGCGAGCGTCGCGCCTTCCGGCCGCGGGCTCGATCCCCAGGTCTTGATGACGGTAACAAGCTGGCATTTGCGGCCAAGACGTATCCATTGGTCGCAGGCCTTGAGAACTTCGAGATCGACACTATCCATGATTGCAAAAATGTTATTGGAAGGGAGCGCTGCGCGAAGCGCAGCCAGGCCCCATACTATGCCATGCCGCGCTCAGCGCTGCATGGATTCCCACACCTTCTGCAGCCGCTTCACGGAAACCGGCATCGGCGTACGCAATTCCTGCGCGAACAGCGATACGCGCAGCTCTTCCAGCAGCCAGCGGTATTCGATCATCCTGGGGTCGGCGCCTTTCTGCCGGTCCTTCGACGCGCGCTGCCACGGCGCCGCCGCCTGCGACCATTCGGCCATCTGCTTCGCATCGCGCGCGGGATCGGCGCGCAATTTTTCTAGGCGCACATTGATCGCTTTCAGATAGCGCGGGAAATGCGCCAGCTGCCCATAATCGTTATCCTCGATGAACCGCTTGCCGACCAGCGCCTGCAATTGCGACTGGATGTCGGCGACGCTCTGCGCAAGCGCTTTCGCGCCCTGCAGCTTCTTCGGCAGGGTGTAGTACTCGGCCAGCACTTGCGCCGCGAGCCGCGCGATTTCATTGACCAGCAGGCCGAGCCGCGATTTGCCCTCGTCCTTGCGGCGATTGAATTCCTCGGCGTTCCTCGGCAGCGGGTCCTGCAGCACCGCGCGTTCGAGGCCGGCCGTAATGATCTGGTCGCGCAATTCCTCCTGCGATCCCAGCGCCATGAACTGCATCCCCATCTGCTGCAGGTTCGGAATATTTTTTTCGAGGTACTTGAGCTGCTCCTTCAGCTGCAGCGAGAACAGGCGGCGCAAGCCAAGCCGGTGCACGCGTGCCGCTTCGGCCGGGTCGTCGAACACTTCGATGTCGCAATGCGCGCCCTTATCCACCAGCGCGGGAAAGCCGATCAGTGTCTGCTTGCCCTGCTGGATTTCGAGCAGCTCCGGCAATTCGCCGAAAGACCATGTGGTCAGTTTCTGATGCTCGCCGATCTGGTGGGATTTCGCCGATTCGCCTGTCTTGAGGGGCTGGCGGTCCACTGAAGGCGTAGCGGCATCCGCCGCTGAATCGATGGGCACTACCGCATTGCTCTCCGCCAGCCGCTGAAAACTTTCGCGCGCCTGGCCGCCTAACTCCCCCTGCAGGCTCGCCAGGTTGCGTCCC